>JALOSH010000185.1 GCA_025458545.1 Hydrogenophaga sp. | reverse complement strand
GCATACACCTTCTTGGAGTCGTGACCGCCACGGCGGAGTTCGAAAATCTCTTCGTCGCTCATCTTGGCGACCATTTCCAGCGTGCGCGGGTCTTTGCCGAAGAAGTGCTTGCGGACGTAGGCGCCGTCGTTGGCCTTCATGGCCTGGTAGTCACCGTCCAGGGTGTCCATCATCAGCTTGCGCAGGGCGCCGTCTTTGTCGCGCGCCAGGAGCGGGTCCCAGCCGGAACCCCAGATCAGCTTGATCACATTCCAGCCGGAGCCACGGAACTCGCCTTCGAGCTCCTGGATGATCTTGCCGTTGCCACGCACCGGGCCGTCGAGCCGCTGCAGGTTGCAGTTGATGACAAAAACCAGGTTGTCCAGGCCTTCACGCGCGGCCAGACCGATCGCGCCCAGCGACTCGACTTCGTCCATCTCGCCGTCGCCACAGAATACCCAGACCTTGCGGTTCTCGGTGTTGGCGATGCCACGGGCGTGCAGGTACTTCAGAAAGCGCGCCTGGTAGATCGCCATCAGCGGGCCCAGGCCCATCGACACGGTCGGAAACTGCCAGAACTCGGGCATCAGCTTGGGGTGCGGGTAGCTGGAGAGCCCCTTGCCGTCCACCTCCTGGCGGAAGTTCAGCAGTTGTTCCTCGGACAGCCGACCCTCCAGGTAGGCCCGGGCGTAGACGCCGGGCGACACATGGCCCTGGATGAAAAGGCAGTCGCCGCCGTGGTTTTCGGACTCGGCGTGCCAGAAGTGGTTGAAGCCAGCCCCGAACAGGCTGGCCAGCGACGCAAAAGAGCCGATGTGGCCGCCCAGATCGCCACCGTCCACCGGGTGGTGGCGGTTGGCCTTGACCACCATGGCCATGGCATTCCAGCGCATGTAGGCGCGCAGGCGCTCTTCAATCTCAAGGTTGCCGGGTGAACGCTCTTCCTGGTCGGGTTCGATGGTGTTCACATAGCCGGTGTTGGCAGAGAATGGCAGATCGATGCTGTTTTGCCGGGCTTCTTCCAGCAACTGCTCCAGCAGGAAGTGGGCGCGTTCGGGCCCTTCCCGCTCGATCACGGCGGCCAGCGCCTCCATCCATTCGCGGGTTTCCTGGGAGTCCACATCCCCCACACCACGGCCATTGAGAGCGTCTGACGCTGACATTGTTTGTCTCCTGTTGGTTTGAAATCAAGGTTATGACGGGTCTTCCGCCGTGTCACGGATTTTTCCACAGATTCGCTTCAATTTCAATATGTGCTTGTTGATTTTATATTATGATAATTGAACCACCCAAACCTCCCCTGCCATGGGTGGTCCAGGGCGGGTGCAAAGCCGCCCCTTGACCCGCCCTCACGTAGACTCGACCCGCCATGATTCCCGCCCCGGACGCCACGCCCGCCTCGACCACCCCAGGCTCTCCGATCGCCTGGTGGCAGCGCTGGTGGCGGCGTCTGCCCCCATCACGCCAGGACCGTTTTGCCACCCTGGTGCCGCTGTTTGCGGTCTTGATGTTTCTGTTGGCCATCGTGGTCGCCATCACCTACCTGAGGTACGAGGAACTCAAGCGCGAACAGGAGGCGGTGACCCGGGATGTGGAATACGCCCAGCAGCGCCTGCGCTTGCGCCTGCTGGAACGCCAGGAGCAGCTCATGCGGCTGGCGCGCGAGGTGGACAACAAAGAGATCAGCATTGAAGAGTTCGCGTTCCAGTCGGAAACACTGGTCAGCCAATTCCCGGAGTTGCTGGCCATCAGCTGGGTGGATTCGCGCCGCACGGTCGTTTCCAGCTACGCCTCGCCCAGTGCACCACTGTCCCTGATGCGCCCGTTGGGCAGCACCCTGGGGCCGGGCGAAACCGACGGCTCCTTCGAATTGGCGCGGGAGTTGCGCCAGCCGATTTATTCGCGACCGCTGGGCGAGGATCCGCGCCAGACGACGCTGATGTTGCAGGTGCCGCTGACCGAGCAAGGGCGTTTCGCTGGCTCGGTGATGGGCGAATACTCGGTCGACGGGCTGATGCGTTTTGGCATGCCGCCCGAGATCATGGCGCGTTACGCGGTCGCCTTGCTCGACGACCGCGGCCGCGTCCTGGCCGGCAGCCTGCAGTCCAGCAGCGGCGTGCTGCCTCTGCTGCCCTGGTCAGACCAGTCCCTGGAACACGAAGCGCCGGTCTCGCCGGTGGGCAACGGACTGATCCTCAAGGCGCAGGGCTACCGCACCTCACAGGACATCGTGGGCTCGGCCTTTTCCTGGGTGATCGCCGCGCTGTCGGCGCTCACCGTGTGGATGCTGCTGGGCACCTGGCGCCACACCCGCCGCCGCGTCCAGGCACAGCAGGCCCTGGTGGCCGAAACCAACTTCCGCCGCGCCATGGAGAACTCCATGCTGACCGGTATGCGAGCACTGGACATGCAAGGCCGCATCACCTACGTGAACCCCGCGTTTTGCTCCATGACCGGCTGGACCGAGGCCGAACTCGTGGGCCGCACCGCACCCTTTCCCTACTGGCCCGCAGACGACCACGAACTGCTCGCCGCGCGCCTGGAAGACGAATTGAAAGGCCGCTCGACACCGGGTGGGTTCGAGGTGCGGGTGCAGCGGCGCGACGGCGGGATCTTCGATGCCCGCATGTACGTCTCGCCCTTGATCGACCCCAAAGGACACCAGACCGGCTGGATGACCTCGATGACCGACATCACCGAGCCCAAGCGCATCCGGGAAGAACTCTCGGCCTCTTACGAACGCTTCACCACCGTGCTGGAATCGCTGGACTCGGCGGTGTCGGTGGCGCCGCTGGGCAGCGACGAGATGCTGTTCGCCAACAAGATGTACCGGCTGTGGTTTGGCACCCGCGGCCTTGGACACCGTCATCTGGTCGAACTGGCCGGCAACCAGCCCACGCCCAGCCCCGACAATGGCGACGCGGTGGACGCCTTCGCCGGCATGCCGACCGACACCCTGACCGACGCGGGCGCCGAAAACGCCGAGGTGTTCGTGGAAGAACTGGACCGCTGGCTGGAGGTGCGCACCCGCTACCTGACCTGGGTCGATGGGCGGCTGGCACAGATGGTGATCGCCAGCGACATCACCCCCCGGCGCAACGCCGAAGCGCAGGCGGCGCTGCAGAACGAACGGGCACAGACCGCCAGCCGCCTTATCACCATGGGCGAGATGGCGTCCAGCGTGGCACACGAACTCAACCAGCCGCTCACCGCCATCAGCAACTATTGCAACGGCATGATCTCGCGCCTGAACGAGCAACGGATCAGCTCGGAAGAACTGCTGAATGCGCTGGAGAAAACATCGCGCCAAGCGCAGCGTGCGGGTCAGATCATCCAGCGCATCAAGGCGTTCGTGAAACGCAGCGAGCCCAACCCGACGATGTCCGACGTCCCCACCATGGTGAGCAACGCGATCGAGTTGGCCGACATCGAGTTGCGGCGCCAGCAGGTGCGTCTCTCGCCCTATGTGGCCGCGCGCCTGCCCAGCCTGATGGTCGATCCGATCCTGATCGAGCAGGTGCTGATCAACCTGCTCAAGAATGCCGGCGAAGCCATTGCGCAGGCTGGTCGGCCGCCGGGTGAGCGCTACGTGGAGCTGCGTGTCGGCCCCAGGCATGTGGAGGACCAGCAGGTGGTCGAGTTTGCGGTGCGCGATTCGGGCGATGGTGTGCCACCCGAGCTGATCGAACGCATCTACGAAGCTTTCTACAGCACCAAGAGCGAAGGCATGGGCATCGGCCTCAAGCTCTGCCGCAGCATCGTGGAGTCGCACCACGGCAGGATGCGGGTGGAGAACATCTACAATGGCGAGCAGGTGGTGGGCTGCTGTTTCAGCTTCTGGATCCCAGTGGTTTCCCGGCTCCAGCCCGACGGCAACACGCCCGAACCTGCCACACCGCCGTTGTCGGACACAGAAAGAGCGAGATGAGTTTGATCCCCAAAAAAGGCAGCGTCTACGTGGTCGATGACGACGAGGCCGTGCGCGACTCCCTGCAGTGGCTGCTCGAAGGCAAGGACTACCGGGTCCGATGCTTCGAATCGGCGGAAGCTTTCCTCAGCCGCTACGACGCCCGCGAAGTGGCCTGCCTGATCGCCGACATCCGCATGGCCGGCATGACCGGCATGGAACTGCAAGAAAAACTCATCGAACGCCAGTCCCCGTTGCCGATCGTCTTCATCACCGGGCACGGCGACGTGCCCATGGCGGTGGAGTCCATGAAAAAAGGCGCGCTGGATTTCATCCAGAAGCCCTTCAAGGAAGAACAGCTGGTGACGCTGGTCGAGCGCATGCTGGAAAAAGCCAAGGATGCCTTCGCCACCCACCAGCAAGCCGTCAGCCGGGATGCCTTGCTCTCCAAGCTCACCAGCCGCGAAGCCCAGGTGCTGGAGCGCATCGTCGCCGGTCGCCTGAACAAACAGATTGCCGACGACCTGGGCATCAGCATCAAGACGGTGGAGGCGCACCGCGCCAACATCATGGAAAAGCTGGGTGCCAACACCGTGGCCGACCTGCTGAAGATTGCCCTGGGCCAGACACCCGTCAAAGCCTGATCGGCCCAGCCACCGTTCCGACGCCCGCCACCGCGGGCGTTTTCAATTCGCCCACCCGCGCCACACCATGACCGCTCAACTCATCGACGGCAACGCCCTCTCCAAACAACTGCGCGCCAACGTGGCGGCCCGCGTGACCGCGCTCAAAACCAAAGGCGTCACACCCGGTCTGGCGGTGATCCTGGTCGGCGACAACCAGGCCTCGCAGGTCTATGTGCGCAACAAGGTCAAGGCCTGCGAAGACACCGGCATGCACTCGGTGCTGGAAACCTGGCCCGCCACCATGACCGAGGCCGAACTGCTGGCCCGCGTGGACGCGATGAACCGCGACCCCAGCATCCACGGCATCCTGGTGCAATTGCCGCTGCCGGCCCACATCGACGCCCAGAAAGTGATCGAAGCCATTTCACCCAGCAAAGACGTGGACGGCTTTCACATCGCCAGCGCCGGCGCGCTCATGACCGGGCTGCCCGGCTTCTGGCCTTGCACGCCTTACGGCTGCATGAAGATGCTGGAGAGCATTGGCTACGAACTCAAGGGCAAACACGCGGTCGTGATCGGCCGCAGCAAC
>JALOSH010000184.1 GCA_025458545.1 Hydrogenophaga sp. | reverse complement strand
CACGCCCAGCGGGTAGTGGCGGCCCTGGATGTAGGCGCGCATGGCCTTCTGCCAGCGCACGGCCTCCTTGCGGCTGGCCACCACCACCATGGCCTTGGCTTGGCCGTTCAGCAGCGGCTGCACGTTCTCGCGGTAGTGCTCCACCACCACCTGCACCTTCTGCGCGATGTTGTAGGGGTGCAGGCGAACCCACTGCATCACCCCCTTCATCGCCGCGCTGCGCTCCACCTGCGTCTCGTCGACCTCCTTGCCGTTGTGCGCCAGCTTGAAGGCCAGCTTGTAGTTGGTGTAGTTCTGCAGCACGTCGAGGATGAAGCCTTCCTCGATGGCCTGGCGCATGGAATAGACGTGGAAGGGCTGCGGCAGCCCGTCGGGCCCCGGGCGACCGAACAGCTCCAGCGTCTTGGCCTTGGGGGTGGCGGTGAAGGCCACGTAGGTCAGGCCCTGGGCGGCCCCGCCCGCGGCCTTGGCTTCCATCTGCGCGGCCAGCAGCGCCTCGGTGTCCACTTCGCCACCGTCCTGCAGGTCCGCCCACTCTTCGGCCGACAGCAGCTGCTTCAGCTTGGCCGCGGCCTCGCCCGTCTGCGAGCTGTGGGCTTCATCCGCGATGACGGCGAAGCGCTTGCCCTCGGTGGCCGCCAGCTCCTGCACGGCCTGCAGCGCAAACGGGAAGGTCTGGATCGTGCAGACGATGATCTTCTTGCCGTCCTTCAGCGCCTGGCCCAGCTGGGCGCTCTTGCTGCCCGACTCGTGGGTGATCGTGGCCACCACACCAGTGGTGCGCTCGAAGTCGAAGATCGCTTCCTGCAGCTGCGCGTCCAGCACGTTGCGGTCGCTCACCACCAGCACGCTGTCGAAGAGCTTCTGGTGCTGAGCGTTGTGCAGGTCGGCCAGGAAGTGCGCCGTCCAGGCGATGGAGTTGGTCTTGCCCGAGCCGGCGGAGTGCTGGATCAGGTAGCGCTGGCCGGGGCCGCCCTTGTCCGCGTTCTCCAGCACGTCGGCCACCAGCTTGCGGGTGGCGTCCAGCTGGTGGTATCGGGGGAAGATCACCGCCTTGAGCTGCTTCTTCTCGTCGCGCTGGCCCACCAGGTAGCGGTGAAGGATGTCCAGCCAGCTCTCGCGGGCCCACACCTCTTCCCAAAGGTAAGCCGTGGCAAAGCCTTCCGGGTTGGGCGCATTGCCCGCGCCGCCCTGGTGGCCGCGGTTGAAGGGCAGGAAGCGCGTGGCCGGGCCCGCCAGGCGGGTGGTCATCATCACCTCGCTCTGGCTCACCGCAAAATGCACCAGCGCGCCGCCGGGGAAGCCCAGCACCGGCTCGGCCATGCCGCCCTTGGCGGACTTCGGGTTGGGGTGGCGGTCGAAGCGGTACTGGTCCACCGCATCGTGCACGCTCTGGGTAAAGTTCGACTTCAGTTCGGCCGTGGCCACCGGCACGCCGTTCAGGCACAGCACCAGGTCGAGCGCGTCGTTGGGGTGGTTGGGCGAGTGGTGCACCTGCCGCAGCACGCGCAGTTGGTTGGCCTCGTAGCGCGCTTGAGTGGCGGGGTTCAGGCCCAGCGCCGGCTTGAACTGCGCCAGCTGCAGCGGCTCCTTCAGGCCCAGCATCTCCACGCCGCGCCGCAGCACCTCCAGCGTGCCGCGCTCGTTCAGGCTCTTGCGGATGCGGTCGGCCAGCACCTGGGGCAGCTGCGCGCCGTGCGTTTTCTGCAGGCGCTGCCAGCTCTCGGGCTGCGACGCTTGCAGCCAGGCCATCAGGTCGGGCCCGAAGAGGCCACTCGAGGTGTCGAAGAGGCCGGTGGCACCGTCGTCGTACAGCCAGCCGTGCTGCGACAGGTGGGCGCAGATCTCGGACTCGAAGTGGATTTCCTGATGCAGAGAGGGCACGCAAGCTCCCGGGGCAGGCCTTGATTCTCGGCGCGTCGCGATGATTACCGTCAGGCTTCAGTCGTCGTCCAGGGATTCCCCTTGCATCGCGCGGCTCACTGCGGCCTCCACGGCATCCAGCACGTGCGGCGGCACGCGGTCGGCAAAGCGCTTTCGGCGGTTCTGCGACAAGGTGCCCCCGTTCTGGAAGATGGTCACGATGAGCGTGGCCAGGTCGCTGCCGCGCAGGTCGTGGCGCGCGTCGATGTGACGCTTCACGTCGTCGAACAGGCCCAGAAATGACACCTCCTGTCGCATGTGCGTGTCCAGCGAGGCGGCCGCCATGTCGAGCGTGAAGGTCGCGGCCTCGGTCAGGTCCATGAACCGGAACCACCGGTCGGCGCCAGTCGCCCAGTCGTAGGTGTAGTGCTCGTCGCCCGCCCACGTCACCTGGCACAGTGCACGGGCCGGCTTGCTGAACGATGTCAGTGCCTGAAGGTACTGCGCCTCGTGCTTCTTCATGGCCACCGAGACGGGCAGCAGGAACTGCGGCGGCAGCAGGCCCGACTGGCCCAGGCAGTGGTGGATGAGAAAGCGCGACAGGCGCCCGTTGCCGTCCATGAACGGATGAATGAACACGAAGGCAAACGACACCACGGCCGCGTGCACCAGCGCATCCAGCGTGGGCGGGCGCTGGTTGGCCAGCCGCATCAGCCCCTGCATCAGCTCCACCGCCAGCTCGGGGGCGGGCGGCACGTAGGTCACGCCGGCCGCCCCGGGCACGTCGCGCTGCAGCCGGTTCTGCTCGGTGCGGAACTGCACCGCCTGGTCCAGCGGGTTGGCCACGGCCGCGTTCTGCCACTGCACCAGCAGCTCTTCGGTGAGCGGGCGCCGTTCGTGCGCCTGGCGCAGCAGGGCTGCAAACCGGCTGGCCTTGTCGTGGCTGGGGGCCTCGCCTTCGATGGCGAACGAGCCCTCGGTCTCGCTCAGGTAGGCCCAGGCCAGGGCGCGCTCCAGCAGGGCGGGGCCCACGGTCTTTGCAAAGGCCTGGGCCTGGCCGAGGATGTCCTGCCCCACGCGCGCCATCAGCTCGGGCGTCTTGCGCACCAGGGGGCAGAAGGCGAGGTCGCCCAGGCCGTTGAACTCGATGCGCCAGCGGGCGTCGCGCCGGGCGGGGCCCACGAAGCAGGTCTGTGGGTCGAACAGCGGCGCGTAGGCCGAGGCCACGCGGAAGTCCGTCAGGCCAGGCAGGCGTTGCCGGTGCAGCCGCTCCCACAGGTGGCCCAGCTTGCGACCGTACACGCTGTTGGGGCTGGCCGCCACGTGGGCCGCCAGCGCCGCCGGCGGCAGGGCCTGCAGCGCGCCGCACAGCAGGTCGAGCCGCACGCCTTCGTGCTTCAGGGCAAACAGCGCGTGGTGCAGCAGCGTGGGCTCGGGCGCCAGCTTGTGGGGCACCCCCAGCGTGCCGTCGGCCAGCCGGTCGATGCGACTGACGGGCGCCAGCCGGGCCCGCGCCGCGCCCAGGAAGTCCGGGGCGCCGAGGGCGGTCTGGATCCAGGCGTAGCCGACTTCGGACATGTCAGAACGGCCTGGCCGGGCCGAAAAATCTTCAGAGCGACAGAATTATTGCCAGATGTGGCCAGGTGGGCGATGTTTTTTTCATTCCCGCCCGCACCGCACCGGAGGCGCCCGGTCGCGGCGAAGCCCGGCGCCGGCCGGAAAAATCTTCAGCGGGCCGACTTTTTTGCCCGAAACGGCGAACGCCAAGACTTTTTGTTCAGGCGATGCCCGGCCGATCGGGGCTTCAGGCGGCGAGGTTTGCCATGGGGGAGTCGGTGACCTGCACGGCGCTGCGGACGTCAATCTGGCCGGTGACGGCGGCGGTGATGAGGGCAGCGCGGCGTTCGCGGAGGAGGTTGATCGAGCGACCAGCATCTTGCTCGATGCTTTCGAATCTCAAGACCTCGGCCTTCAGGAACTGTGCGATTCGGCGTTGCTCATCAGGAGGCGGCATCGGCACGGTCAAGCATCGGATCTCTTCCACATTCACGCGCTTGAATGTCGAACCGACCATGATGTTCTTGAGCTGCTCGATGACCACGCCTGATCGGATCACATCTTGCAGGTAGTCGGCTGAGGCGCTGGTGTCTCGGCGACGCAGGAGGCAGACATCCTGACCCATGGCAAAGGCCGGATGATCTCCCGTGACCTGCGCAACCTCGCCCACAGTGGCGTTTCGACTGAAGATGAGATCGCCTGGTAGCGGCTTGCGATCACCCTCGATCAATTGCGCGTAGAAGTGCTCTGTCGTTCGCTTGGCTTCATTGAGCGCGACATACCGGGACTGAACTTCTCGGATGCTCGCAATCGGATAGCCGTCGTCGACGAATTCGGCAGTCAGGTGCTTGCAGTCGGTAACGCTCCAGAAGCGCTTGAGCGGCGCCACCTCCCAATGCGAAGGAACCTCGCCAATCCATGGCGCGCCCGAGTCCTTCAGCGGCGCCGCAGGATCGAGGCCGCGGGTGACGGCGTGGGAGACGGTGGCCTGGCGCTTCTCGGCCAGCAGGGCGATGAGCTTCTCCTGCTCCGCGATCAGCGCATCGATCTTGGCGGTTTCGCGGTCAAGGAAGGAGGCGATGATCTTCTGCTCTTCCAATGGGACGACCGGCAGGTCAACCTGCGCAAAGTTGGAGAAGCGAAGTTCTTGGCCGTCACGAATGAGATCGGTCGTCCGTCGCAGGGCCTGAATGTAGGCGGATGACTTGAGTACATGTGCGAAGAAGGGAGGCCAGACGTTCTTGACCGGCCGAAGCATCACGTAGTGGAAACTGGTCGAACCCCGCAACTTGCACCACTCAATGCCGCCCTGGAAGCTTCGCATACTGATGATGAAGTCGTTCGGCTCTACGTGCTTGAGGCTATCGATGCCCAGGATGACCTCTACGACTCGACGACCCTCCATCGCCACGAAGTCACTCTGATAAACGACGCCGTACTTCTGTGATGCCGTGAGCACTCTGTCGTCCGCTCGGGCGGGTTCGCTGCGGACGGCGAACATCCGGCGACTCGCAGCCTCACTCCGCCAACTCCCCCAACATCGCCACGATCCGCGCCGACACGGCCTTCAACTCCTCATCGATCGCCTGCAGGCTCCGCGGCGGCTCGAACACGTAGAAGTGCCGGTTGAACGGAATCTCGTAGCCCACCTTGCTCTTCTCGTCGTCGATCCACGCATCCGGCGCGTGCGGCAGCACCTCGCGCTGGAAGTAGGCGCCAATGTCGTCCGTCAACGGCACGTTCTCGGTGTCGCGCAGCGCGCTGTCGGGCTGCGGCTTGCCCTTCTGCTTGCCCTTGGTGCCCAGCACCGGCTGGCCCTTGTCGTCGCGCAGCGGACGCTCGACCGTGATGGTGGTGTAGCCGAAATCGCGGTTGTCGAAGATGCGCGAGATCGGCACGCGCTTGAGCCGTCCGCCCTCGGGCGGGCGCGGGTCGTCGTCGGTGCCGGTCACCAGCCTCGGCTCGCCCATCGGCTGGCCGTCGGCATCCAGCACGCTGATCAGCTCGGCCTCGGTGAAGTCGCCGAACAGCCGCGTGACGGTGGCGATGTGCGCGTCGCTCATCTCCTTGCGCTTGCTGCCCAGGCTCTTGCGCATCTTCTGCCAGAAGCCGCTGGCGTCGATGAGCTGCACCTGCCCCTTGCGGTCGGCCG
>JALOSH010000183.1 GCA_025458545.1 Hydrogenophaga sp. | reverse complement strand
AAGCTGGGAATGATCAGGATCATCAAGAAGCCCATCAGGTACGTCTTGTGATTGCGGATGGAATCGAACATGCCTTGAAATCCTGAAACAACAAACAGACTGAAAACACGGACGCCGGGTTCCCACAACAAAAAAGGCGAACCCGGGTTCGCCTTCTTGCTGGTGGTGGGTGCTGACGGGGTCGAACCGCCGACCTACGCCTTGTAAGGGCGCCGCTCTACCGACTGAGCTAAGCACCCCACCGGGAAATCATGCGTTCGCTTCAGTTCAGCGCATCCTTCAGGGCCTTGCCCGGACGGAACTTCGGCACTTTGGCGGCCTTGATTTTAATCTCAGCGCCGGTGCGCGGGTTGCGACCCTTGCGCGCGGGTCGCTTGGTGACGGCAAACGAACCAAAGCCAACCAGGGACACCGTGCCACCTTTTTTCAGAGTGGTGCGGATCGCGGTGATGGTGGAGTCCAGTGCGCGGGTCGCGGCCGCCTTGGAGATGTCAGCGTGCTTCGCAATGTGTTCGACGAGTTCTGTTTTATTCACAAATAGCCCCTCTTGATTTGATGATAAAAATCCATGCAGACCAGCCGCTGAAAGACCACAGAACGCGTGAACTGCAGGATGGATGGCCGTGTTGGTCTTGTTCGCATCACTTTGGCCAACGGGCAAAAAGTAATGCCTTGTGATTAAACCCACGCAGCCAAGCCGATGTCAATACACGCCTTGGCGGGGTCGAACGTTGCCAGCACGAAAGGCAGAATTCTAGACGCTTTGCCCACACGCGCCTGCAGGAATTTCAAAACAGCGCGCCCGAGTTCCTTGGATGACGGTCAGGCGCGCAGCGCCTGGGCGATGGCGCGCCCCACGTCGGCCGTGCCCGCTGTGCCGCCAAGATCGCGGGTGCGCGGCGCCGCGCTGCCGGGCTGCAGGGTGGACTCGATGGCTTCCATCACCGCATCGTGTGCGTTGCGGTAGCCCAGGTGGTCCAGCATCATCGCGCCGCACCAGATCTGGCCGATGGGGTTGGCAATGCCTTGGCCCGCGATGTCGGGCGCCGAGCCGTGGACCGGCTCGAACAGCGAGGGGTGCTGGCGCGTCGGGTTGAGGTTGGCGCTGGGCGCGATGCCGATGGTGCCGGTGCAGGCCGGCCCCAGGTCGCTCAGGATGTCGCCAAACAGGTTGCTGCCGACCACCACGTCGAAGAAGTCGGGGCGCTGCACGAAGTGCGCCGTGAGGATGTCGATGTGGAACTTGTCGACCCTGACGTCCGGGTACTCCTTCGCCATGGCCTCGACGCGCTCATCCCAGTAGGGCATCGTGATCGCAATGCCGTTGCTTTTGGTGGCACTGGTCAGGTGCTTCTTGGGGCGCGAGCGCGCGACCTCAAACGCGTAGCGCAGCACACGATCCACACCGATGCGCGACATCACCGTTTCCTGGACCACGATCTCGCGCTCGGTGCCGGCGTACATGCGCCCGCCGATGCTGCTGTACTCGCCCTCGGTGTTCTCGCGCACGATCACCATGTCGATCTCGCCGGGCTGGCGCGGGCTGCCGTCGCGCCGCACCACCGGCGCGGTCACGCCGGGCATGAGTTTGGCTGGGCGCACGTTCACATATTGGTCGAACTCGCGACGGAACATCAACAGCGAGCCCCAGAGCGAGATGTGGTCGGGCACTTTGTCGGGCCAGCCCACGGCGCCAAAGTAGATCGCATCATGACCGCCGATCTGTTCCTTCCAGTTGTCGGGCAGCATCTTGCCGTGCTTCTCGCAGTACTCGCAGCTGGAGAAGTCGAAGTGGTCGAACTGCAGCGGGATGTTGAACTTCGAGGCGGCGGCTTCGAGCACGCGGATGCCCTCGGGCATGACCTCGGTGCCGATGCCGTCGCCGGCGATGACGGCGATGCGGTGGGATTTCTGGCTCATGGGACCTCCTGGGGCGGTGCGTTGGTGATGCATGCAGCTTAGCGCCGAACGGCAACATAATCTGGCAATCCATTACTTCCCTGAAAGAAACAATTGGACCGGTCCGATCTGGAACTCGTGCAGGCCATCCGCCAGCACGGCACGCTCGCCGCTGCGGCACGGGCATTGGGCATGGCCGCGCCTGCGGCGACCAAGCGTCTGGCCGCGATCGAAGCGGGTCTGGGCTTGCGGCTGTTCCAGCGCACCACGCGGCGCGTGAGCCCCACCGCCGAAGGCGATGTGGTGTGTGAACGTGCCGCCGAACTGTTGCGAGGTTTTGAAACGCTGGAAGCCGAGCTGCAGGAACGTAGGGCCGAGCCGTCCGGTCCGATCCGCCTGGCCGCCACATTCGGTTTTGGCCGCCACTGGGTCGGGCCCGCACTGGCCGCGTTTCAAACGCGCTACCCGGCGGTCAGCGTGCAGCTGCGGCTGACCGAGCAGTTGCCCGACCTGGCGGTGGAGGGCTTTGACGGCGCCATCTGGTTGTGGAACGCACCGGCACAGCGCGCGAGCGAATGGGTTTCACGACGACTGGCGCGGAACCAGCGGGTGCTGGTGGCTGCTCCGTCGTACCTCCAGCTGCACGGCACACCGCGCACACCACACGACCTGGGCCAGCACCACTGCCTGGTGGTGCGAGAAAACGGTGGCCTGGCAGACCGGCGCTTCGACCACTGGCGCCTGCACCCAGCCGACGGATCGGCCGCGTTGCATGTGCAGGTGAACGGGCCCTTGAGCAGCAACTCGGGCGAGATGGTGCGCGACTGGTGTCTGGCCGGCCACGGCATCATGCTGCGCAGCCTGTGGGACATCGCACCCCAGGTGGCCAGCGGCGCTCTCGTTCGGGTGCTATCGGGCTGGTCCATGCCCGACGCCGACATCCACTGGCTCGCGCCCTACCGCGCCCAGGTACCGCAGCGCATCCGTCTGTTGGTGGACCATCTGGCGGCGCAGTTCCGCGCTGAGCCGTGGAAGCTCAAGCCGACTTCGGGGAGCGCACCACGAGGCTCACGCCAAAAGCAGTGAGTGCGGTGCCCGCCAGCGTGGTGGCGGTGATGGGTTCGGCAAACAACAGCCAGGCGATGAAGGCGGTGCACGGCGGCACCAGGTACATCAGGCTGGTGACCGACGCGGCGGCGCCTCGCTGGATCAGCAGGTACAGCAGCGAACTGCCGCCCAACGTGAGCCCCAGCACCGACCACGCCATGGCGCCGATCAGCTCGCCGTTCCAGCCACCGCCAGGCAATGTCCAGCGCATCGCCTCGGCTTCCAGCAAGGCCAATGGCAGGGTCACCAGCAAGGCGGCGAGCAGCTGCACGGTGTTAGCGCTGCGCACATCACAGGGCTGCACAAAGCGCTTCTGGTACAGGGTGCCCACGGTGATGGCCAACAGCGCCATGACGGCAAACGACAGGTTGACCCAGTTGGCCGAGTCGCCCGGGCCGCCCGCCCCGAATTTGCGCCACACCACCAGCACCAGCCCGGCAAACCCGAGCACCAGACCGAGCCACTGCCGTTTGGAGACGTGCTGCCCGCCCACACTGGTGAGCCAGATCGCGGTGAGCACCGGCTGGATGCCGACGATGAGCGATGACAACCCCGAACCCATGCCCGCCTTGACCGCCGCCCACACGCCGCCCAGGTAGGCCGCGTGCATCAGCACCCCGGTAACCGCCAGGTGCAGCGCCTGCGTGCGGCTGGTGGGCCATTTGACGCCAGAGACCACGATCCAGGGCAGGAAACACAGGATGGACAAGGCGTAGCGCACCGCCAGGAACGACATGGGCGGCGCGTGTGGCATGCCGTAGCGCGCAACGATGAAGCCGGTGCTCCAGATCAGCACGAACACCCAGGGCATGGCACGCAGCCAGCCGTTGTCCGGCACCGCGGGGGCCATCAGCGCGAACGGGCGCGGATGTCGGGCAGCGCCTTCTGCAGGTAGTACACCATCGACCAGACGGTCAGCACCGCCGAGATCCAGATCAGCCAGGTGCCCCAGAGGTGGGTGTCGATCACGCCGAGCACCGTGGCGTCAAACAGCAAGAAAGGGATCGCGGTCATCTGCACCGCGGTCTTGAGCTTGCCCACCATGTGCACCGCCACGCTCTTGGTGGCACCGATGATGGCCATCCACTCGCGCAGCGACGAGATGGCGATTTCGCGACCGATGATGATGAGCGCCACGAAAACGTCGGCCCGATCCAGGTGCACCAGCACCAGCAGGCTGGCGCAGACCAGGAACTTGTCGGCCACCGGGTCGAGAAAGGCGCCAAAGGCCGAGGTTTGGTTGAGTTTGCGGGCGAGGTAACCGTCGGCCCAGTCGGTGGCAGCGAACACCACGAACAGCACGGTGGCGATCAGGTTCTGCTCTTTGGCACTCAGCCCTTCCAGATAAAACACCCCGATGATCAGCGGAATGGCGATGATGCGCGCCCAGGTCAGCAGGGTGGGAAGGTTGAAAAACATGGGTCGATTATGGGGGAGTGCGCGGCCGATCTGGCGCCGGGCCGCCCCAAGCCGGATCAGCCCCGGGACCCGGCTCGGACCGGGTCCCATCCCGGTCCAGGGGCAGCGACCCGCGCAGCGGTGGAGCCTGGGGGCTCAGTGCAGCGCGCGGTAGATCGCGTCGGCCAGCTCGGCCGAAATGCCTTCGACCGTGCACAGGTCGTCCACACTGGCCGACGCCACACCCCGCACGCCCCCAAAGCGCTGCAGCAGCCGGGCGCGCTTCTTGGGACCCACGCCCGGGATGTCTTCGAGCTTGCTGCCGCCAGTGCGCACCTTGGCGCGCGCAGCGCGCATGCCGGTGATGGCGAAGCGGTGCGCCTCGTCGCGGATCTGGGCGACCAGCATCAGCGCCGCCGAGTCGTGGCCCAGGTACACCTTGTCGCGGCCATCGGCGAACACCAGCTCTTCCAGGCCCACCTTGCGGCCCTCGCCTTTTTCCACGCCAACGATCAGCGACAGGTCCAGCCCCAGCTGCTGGAACACCTCGCGCGCCATGCTCACCTGCCCTTTGCCGCCGTCCACCAGCACCAGGTCGGGCATGCGAGGGCCAGTGGGGAGACCGGAGGTGGCGTCGGTTCCGCTGTCGGCCAGGGGCTCTGAACCGGTGGAAAGGGCGGTGGTCGCAGCGGCTTCATCCGC
>JALOSH010000484.1 GCA_025458545.1 Hydrogenophaga sp. | reverse complement strand
AGCCGATCATGTCGCGCACGCTGTCGGCGTGGCCATGGGCGATGTCGATGGTGATGTACTCGGGCACCAGACCTTCGGCAGCGAGCGTGTCCACCGTCGCGCGATCCGGCGCCTTCACGCCCAGCGAGATCGAGGCGTAGGTGCCCGCAGCGTGCATGTCGCGCACGAACTGCACGTTGTCCAGGTCGAAGCGGTGCATCACGTAGAAGTAGCCGCTTTGCGCCATCCAGAGGCAGATCTTCTCGTCCACCACCGTCTTCATGTTGGCAGGCACCACCGGCAGGCGGAAGCTGCGACCACCCAGCTTGCGCGGCAGCAGCAGGATGTTGTCGTAGTCAAAAATTTCCATAGGTACTTCCAAACACCCCCGCGTCGCCTGCGGCGCCACCCCCTCAAGGGGGCGTCACCAGCGGCCTGGCGAAGCCAGTTCCGCGGTGACTCTGGGCGTTGCGCTCCGTGGGAGTCGGTTGTCAATCGGATAGGTGAAACGGCAGGTGTTTGAGGTTTCGGCCAGGTCCGCTGAAGCCGGAAACAAAAAACCGGGCGCAAGAAATCTTGGGCCCGGTGACTGATTCTAGGCGCTCTGGCGCCGCTCGCCCAGAGCGTCTGCCAGCCGGTGACGATATGGCGATCATATGGACGCTCATATAGATCCGGCGTGAAGCACCGGCTTCCTACAATCGACGCATGCTGTTTGAAGAATCCGTTGCCCCGTCCCCGCTGCTGGCGGGCCTGAACACCGAACAGGGCGCCGCCGTCACGCTGCCCGCCGAACACGCGCTGATCCTCGCCGGCGCTGGCTCGGGCAAAACCCGGGTGCTGACCACGCGCATCGCCTGGCTGCTGCAGACCGGGCAGGTCACGCCCGGCGGCTTGCTGGCGGTCACCTTCACCAACAAGGCCGCCAAAGAAATGATGACGCGGCTCTCGGCCATGCTGCCCATCAACGTGCGCGGCATGTGGATCGGCACGTTTCATGGTCTGTGCAACCGCTTCCTGCGCGCGCACCACAAACTGGCCAATTTGCCGCAGACCTTCCAGATCTTGGACACACAAGACCAGCTCTCGGCCGTGAAGCGGCTGTGCAAGCAGTTCAATGTGGACGACGAGCGTTATCCACCCAAACAGATCCAGTACTTCATCAGCGGCTGCAAGGAAGACGGCCAGCGCCCCGGCGATGTGGTGGCGCGTGACGAAGAGACGCGCAAGAAAGTGGAGCTGTATGCGCTGTATGAAGAACAGTGCCAGCGCGAGGGCGTGGTGGATTTCGGCGAGCTGATGCTGCGCTCGTACGAAGTGCTGCGCGACAACGACCCGGTGCGCGAGCACTACCAGCGCCGCTTTCGCCACATCCTGATCGACGAGTTCCAGGACACCGGCAACGCGGTGTTTGCCGTGGGCGATGACGATCAGAGCATCTACGCCTTTCGCGGTGCGCGCGTGGGCAACATGGCCGACTTCGTGCGCGAGTTCCGGGTGCAGCACCAGATCAAGCTGGAGCAGAACTACCGCAGCGTGAGCAACATCCTCGACTCGGCCAACCAGCTCATCAGCCACAACACCCACCGCTTGGGCAAGAACCTGCGCACCGACGCGGGTGCGGGCGAACCGGTGCGCGTGTACGAGGCGGTGAGTGATTTTGCCGAGGCGCAGTGGATGGTCGACGAGATGAAGCAGCTTGCGCGCGAAGACATGCCCAAGAGCGAGATGGCGGTGCTCTACCGCAGCAACGCGCAGAGCCGTGTGGTGGAAACCGCGTTGTTCAATGCCGCCATGCCCTACCGCGTGTACGAACGCCAACGACGACACCAGCTTCCTGCGGGTGGTGAACTTTCCGCCGCGCGGGATTGGCGCGCGCAGCATCGAGCAGCTGCAGGACGTGGCGCGCACGTCGGGCTGTTCGCTGCACGATGCGGTGAGCGCTGTCACCGGCCGGGCGGGCGCGGCCATTGGCGGCTTTGTGGCCAAGCTCGATGTGATGCGCGAGCGCTCCGAGGGCATGACGCTGTCCGAAATCATCGAGCTGGTGCTGGAGAGAGCTGGTGAGCGCGGCGCAGAGCTTTGTGGGCATCGAAGGTTTTGGCCGCGACGCGGTGGCCCGCACGGTGGAGGGGGTGCCGCTCACACAGAGCCCGGCGAGCCAGGGCTTCGACCCGGCGCTGCCGGTGGTGGACGAACCGCTGGCACCCGACGCCGACACCGGCGAAACCATGAGCCCGCTCGCCGCTTTCCTAACGCACGCCGCGCTGGAATCGGGCGACAACCAGGCCCAGGCCGGGCAGGACGCGGTGCAGCTCATGACGGTGCACGCCGCCAAGGGCCTGGAGTTTGACTGTGTGTTCATCACCGGCATGGAAGAGGGCCTGTTCCCGCACGAAAACTCGATGAGCGACCGCGACGGACTGGAGGAAGAACGCCGCCTGATGTACGTGGCGATCACGCGCGCCCGCAAGCGCCTGTACCTCAGCCATTCGCAGACGCGCATGCTGCACGGCCAGACGCGCTACAACCTGAAGAGCCGGTTCTTTGAAGAGTTGCCCGAGGCTTGCCTGAAGTGGCTCACGCCGCAGCAACCCGCCTGGAATCCGGGCGCGGGCGGAGCGAGCGGTGGCGCAGGCTGGTCAGGCCATCGGGGCGGCCATGGTTCGCGCGCTGCCGGTGCGCCCGCCGTGATGCAACCTGCCTGGTCACCCGGCTGGACCCAGACCGGCCCGGATCGCAGCGACCCCAAGGGCCTGGGTGGCAAGGGCAACCCTGAGCCCGACCGCGGCGTGGACATCCGCATGGGGCAGAAAGTGTTCCACACCAAGTTCGGCGAGGGCAAGGTGCTTGCCCTGGAGGGCGCGGGCACCGAAGCCCGGGCGCAAGTGAACTTCAGCCGCCACGGCACCAAGTGGCTGGCCCTGAGCGTGGCCAAGCTGACCCCGGTGGACGACTGAGCGTCGCCAGCCAGAACCGGGGGGCGAAAAAAAGCCGCTGGTGCGAGGCACCGGCGGCTGTGAAAAAGTTGCTCAGCCTCTGATCGCTCACGCGAACTGTGCAACCTTGGAGACAAACAACAGCCCGTGCCGCCCATAGCAGCACGGGTGGTGAGGCAACGATCAGAAGTCGTGGCGGACGCCCACGGCGTAGAGGGTTTCATCCCGGCTCTTCACGCCCGCACCGTTCTCGCGCTCGACCGAGCGGAAACCTGCGTAGGCGGTGGTGCGCTTGGAC
>JALOSH010000013.1 GCA_025458545.1 Hydrogenophaga sp. | reverse complement strand
TGCGGCGGGTCCGGGCCGGGCCCGGCTCAGTCCCGCACGTCGGCCACCGGCTGGTCACCGAAGTCGGGGCGCTGCAGCCAGGCCAGCACGCGGGCGGCGGCCTCTTCTGGGCTTGTGAGTTGACCCTGGCGCTGGAGTTCCACAAAACGCTCGCGGTCGGGGAAAGCGGCCGGGTCGCCCGCGCGCAGCTGTTCCTGCATCTCGGTGTCGATCACGCCCGGCGCCAGCGACACCAGCCGGGCACCGTGTTCGCGCTGTGCTTCGTCCAGTGCGCTGCAGCGGGTGAAGTGGTCCAGCCCGGCTTTGGCGGCGCAGTACGGGGCCTGGGCCGCCATGGCGCGGCGGCCCAGGCCAGAGGAAATGTTGAGCACCTTGCGCGGACCGCGCCAGCCAGCCGCGACCCAGTGTCCGGTGGCACGCAGGAAGGCGGCGGTCAGCTGCATCGGCGCCTCCAACCCGACCCGCAGGGCGTCTTCCAGCTCGTTGGCCGGGCATTGATCGATGGGCCCGATGCGCGGGATCATGCCGGCGTTGTTGATCAGGGTGGCGCTGGCGATGTCGGCGGTGTTCTGCGTGTCCAGCCAGGCGTCCAGTCGAACGGCGGCCTGGCTCGGTTGGCTCAGGTCCATGGACCATTGCACCAGGGTCGCGCCGCGCAAGCGGGCCAGTTCCTCCAGCTCGGGGACGGTGCGGCGCGACATGCAGAGCAGCAGCCGGTCTTTGGTGAGCAGGTGGCGGGCCATGGCCAGGCCCATGCCGCGCGAAGCGCCGGTGAGGATGACGAGGTGTTGTGCGGTGAGGCTCATGCGGTGGTGTCAGGTGCTGGTCAAAAAGGGCAGGGGGATTCGAAACGCACCATGGTATCGGTGACCGGGTGCGGGATCTCCAGCGCCTGGGCGTGCAACAGCAGGCGGCTGGCCAGGGCTTCTTGCGCCGGGCTGGCGTACAGCGGGTCGCCCACGATCGGGAAGCCGATGGCTTGCAGGTGCACCCGCAACTGGTGGGAACGGCCGGTGACGGGCGCCAACTCCAGGCGGGTCATGCCCTGCGCCGGCGCTGGCTCGGCCGCGATGCGCCAGTGCGTGATGCTGGGCTTGCCCAGTTCGGGGTGCACGATGCTGCGCGGTCGCGCCAGCCAGTCCAGGATCAGGGGCAGATCGATGGTGTTCCAGCCGTTGTCGGGTTGCGGGTTCACCAGCTCGCCCGCCACCACCGCAACATAACGCTTGTGCACGCGTCGTTTCTCGAACGCCGCGCTCAGCCTGCGCTGGGCTTCCAGGCCGCGGCCCATGACCACGATGCCCGAGGTCGCCATGTCGAGCCGGTGCACCACCAGGGCATCGGCAAAAGCGGCCTGGGCGCGGGTGCTCAGGCAGTCCTGTTTGTCGGGGCCGCGCCCGGGCACGGCGAGCAGGCCCGAGGGTTTGTCGAACACCAGCAGCGCGTCGTCGGCATGCAGCAGCTGCAGCCCGGGCCGTTCCGGGTTCAGGGCGCGTGTCCCAGGGCTTGGGCCAGTTCGGCGGCGTCCAGGCTGCGCGCAGCCCCGAAGCCCGCCACCTGGCGCGCGCCCCGAGGGCGCAGGCGCACGAACCGGAAGTCGCCGAGCGCCGTCATGGGTTCGGCTTCGGGAAACCGCGCCAGGTACACCGCGCGGCAGGCCTGTGCGTCGGTGCTGCCGGGTTCGGTCGGTGTGGCCATGGCGTCGAGCGTGACGCGGGGCAGCGCGTGCACCGGTTCGCCAGCCACCTCGGCCTGGCTCACCAGCAAGGAAACGCGGGGGGTGTGCATCAGATGGCGCGTGTGCGCGGCCAGCCCGCTGACGTGGATCACCAGGCTACGGTCTTCGGGGTCGATGGCGAACGGCACCATCGAGACCGCAACCGCACCGTGTTCATCCAGCGTGCCCAGGGCAGCGGTGCGGTGGTTCGCCAGCAGCCCGCGCAGCGCCCGGGTGAGGCTGTGTTCGCCCGCCACTTCAGCGGACCAACAGCTCGGCGCGCCGGTTGCGGGGCTCGACCACCTCGTCCTCGGTCGCCACCAGCGGCTCGCGTTCGCCGCGCCCCACCGCCTCGATCAGCTCGGCCTTGAAGCCGCGTTCGACCAGCAGCGTGCGGATCGCCTGGGCGCGCTCCAGCGAAAGTTTGTCGTTGGCCTCCTGCGTGCCCTGGCGGTCGGTGTGGCCGGTGACCACGATTTCCCCGCCCACCCGTTCGCGGGCCTGGGCGATCACGTTGGCGATCTGCGCCTGCGAGGCGGCGGTCAGCTGCGAGCTGCCGGGTTCGAACTCCAGCACAAAGCGGGCGGGCGGCAGCGGCTGCAAGGCGATCAGCAGGGGGTGGGCCTCGCGCACCTGGTTGGCGGTGGTGGTGTCCGAGCTGATCTCACCATTGCGCGACACCTTGGCCACCTGGTAAGGCTGGGTCAGCAACTGGGTGCCTTGGCCGGTTCTGACCTCCACCGCGCTGGCCCGGCCGTCGGCCTGCGGCAGCAGGGTCACGCGTGTGGCTGGGGCGCAGGCGGTCAGCAGCAGGCACAGCGCCAGGCCAGCGGGCGCGACGGTGCGGCGGATCGAGGATGGGTTGTTGAAGGGCATGCGGGATCCAGCAGGTTCAGCGCGCGGCTTGGGCTTCGACGATGAAGTCGGTACCGCGCACGCCGACCACTGCGGTGGGGGTGGAGATTTTGAACAGATCGGGGTTGATCCGTGCGAGCAGGCCGGTGACGACGCGGATCGAGCCTTGCAACAGGTCGAGTGCGAAGTTGCCTTTCTGGGTGGTGGCGTCGAACTGGAACTGGTTCAGGTCCACCGTGGTGTTCGGACCGAGGGTCAGCACCGTGCCGTCTTTGAGGGTGATGGTGGCGGCACCGGTCTTGCCGGTGCTCACGCGCTCGGCCTCGCGCAGGCCATCGCCCGGCGAGGGTGCCCGGCGCGCGTCCGCAGCGCCGATCCAGGCTTCACCCTGCACCTGCTTGAAAGTGCCGACGCGCGGCGCTTCGGAAGGGGGCTGCACCGCGGTCTGTGCGAGGCACCAGGGTGCGGCCAGCAGCAGAGACATCGACAGTGGCAAGACGGGGGACAGGCGCATGAACAAACTCCGGGGGGAATGCAGGGGCGCGACGATGGTACCGGAGTGGCCACGCTCCCGGCAAGCCGCGACCGAAGCCCGCCCGATAAAATCGCGGCCGGTCCGCTCTTGGCCGGACCCGCCTCCCCACCATCCCATGACCCTGTTGCTCGCGCCCATGGAGGGCCTGCTGGACGCGACCTTGCGCGACGTGCTCACCCGCGCCGGTGGCATCGACCGCTGCGTGAGCGAGTTCATCCGCGTGACCGACACCGTGTTGCCCGAGCGCGCTTTTGTGCGCGTGGTGCCGGAGCTGCGCAACGGCGGCTACACACGCGCGGGTGTGCCGGTGCGCGCGCAGCTGCTGGGGTCCGATCCTTCGTGCCTGGCCGACAACGCGGCGCGGCTCGCCGGTCTGGGCGGCCATGGGGTGGACCTGAACTTCGGCTGCCCGGCCAAAACGGTGAACCAGAGCCGCGGCGGCGCCGTGCTGCTGGACGAGCCCGAGCTGATCGGTCGCATCGTGACCGCCGTGCGCCGCGCCGTTCCACAACCGGTGCCGGTGTCGGCCAAGATGCGGCTGGGTTTCAACGACGACCGCCGGGCCGAGGAATGCGCACACGCCATCGCCGAGGCGGGCGCCGATGAACTGGTGATCCATGCCCGGACCAAGGCCGATGGCTACCGGCCGCCGGCCTACTGGGAGCGCATTGCGCAGGTGCGGGAATCGCTGCCCGCCGGGCCGATGCGGGTGATCGCCAACGGCGAAATCTGGAGCGTGGCCGATGCCGAACGCTGCCGCGAGGTGACCGGATGCGAGGCGCTCATGATCGGTCGTGGTCTGGTGACGGACCCTGGGTTGGCGCTGGCCATCAAGGGGCTGGGCGGCGTCTCATGGAGCGAAGTCTTGCCGTTGCTGGCGGTGTTCTGGCAGCAGGTGAGTGGTCGCGTGGAGCGGCGACACCGCGCCGGGCGGTTCAAGCAATGGCTCAACTACCTGCGCAAACGCCATACCGAGGCGCAGACCGCCTTCGACCAACTGCGGGTGTGCAACGACCCGCTGCAGATCGAGGCCTGGTTGCAGCACCATGCGGTGTGGCCGAACACGCCCATCGCGCCGGTCGCGGCGGCCGCGCGCCGTTTCGTACACGAAGAGTCGTTCGCCACGCCGGCAGCAGAAATGGGCCAGCCGTGTTAACTTGCGCCCCCGGATACGCAAAAAGAACCCTTGTATGACTTCCCTGCAACACAGGCTGGAAGGCCTGGGCAAAGAGCGGCTGCGCGGCATGAAGCGCGGGCTGGAGAAAGAAAGCCTGCGCGCTCAGCCCGACGGCAAACTCGCCCTCACGCCCCACCCGGCAGCGCTGGGCAGTGCGCTCACCCACCCGCACATCACCACCGATTACAGCGAGTCGCAGCTGGAACTCATCACCGGCGTGCACGGCAGTGTGGACAGCTGCCTGGCCGAGCTTGCCGAGGTGCACCAGTACACCGTGCGCAGCCTGAAAGCTGTCGGCGACGAGATGCTCTGGGCATCCAGCATGCCGTGTGGCCTGCCCACCGATGAAACCATTCCGCTCGGACGCTACGGCAGCTCCAACGTGGGCCGCGCCAAGAGCGTCTACCGCATGGGCCTGGGCCACCGCTATGGCCGGCGCATGCAGACCATCAGCGGCATTCACTACAACTGGTCGCTGCCCGGTGTGGACAACGACGGCTACTTCGCGCTCATCCGCAACTTCCGCCGCCACGCGTTTCTGCTGCTGGTCCTGTTCGGCGCCTCGCCCGCACTCTGCTCCACCTTTGTCGAGGGTCGGCAGCACGAGCTGCAGCCGCTGGGCAGTGGTGGCACGCTGCACATGCCCCACGGCACCAGCCTGCGCATGGGTCGCCTCGGCTACCAGAGCGACGCCCAGGCCACCCTGAACGTGAGCTACAACGGTCTGGAGGGTTATGCCGCTTCGCTGCACGACGCGCTCACCCGGCCCTGGCCGGCCTATGAGGCGCTGGGCATCCGCAATCCCGGAGGCGATTACAACCAGCTCGCCACCACGCTGCTTCAAATTGAAAACGAGTTCTACGGCACGATCCGGCCCAAGCGGGTGATCTTTTCTGGCGAGCGGCCACTGCACGCCCTGCGCGAGCGCGGGGTCGAATACGTCGAGGTGCGGCTGATGGACCTCGATCCCTTCGAGCCGCTCGGCATCGGCCGCTCCACGCTGCGTTTTCTCGACGTGTTCCTGCTGCATTGCCTGCTCAGCCACAGCCCGGCCGACACACCCGAAGAGATCCACGAACTCAAGCGCAACCAGCACCTCACGGCAGCGCGTGGGCGCGAGCCGGGTCTGTGCCTGGAGCGCCAGGGCCAACAGGTGCCGCTGATCGACTGGGGGGCTGAGCTGCTGAATGAGCTGGGCCCGCTGGCGCGGGCGCTGGATGCGGTGCAGGGTGGGGGCGAGCACGCGGCCGCTGTGCAGCAGGCGCAGGCTTCCTTGCTGGCGCCCGAGACACTGCCATCTGCACGTGTGCTCGCGGCCATCCGGCAGCCGCACGGCGATTCGTTCCTGGGTTTTGTGCGCGATCAGTCCTTGCGGACCCACGAGCACCTGCTCAGCCTGCCGTGGAGCCCACAGCAGCAGGCGCGATACGAGGCCATGGCCGCCAAATCCCTGGAAGACCAGCGCGCCATCGAAGCGGCCGACACCATGCCGTTCGAAATCTACCGCAAGGAATATGTGTCCCCGGTGCGGCTCGGGCGGCCCCAGGTCGCGGTACCAGCCTGACCTGTCGGGTCCATATCTTGCGGCCTCACCCGTCCGCAGCGATCAGCACCACGTCGCTGGTGGGTTCGGCCACACAGGGCAGCACACAGCCCTGTGTTTTTTCTTCGGGCAACAGTCCCGGCCAGTCCACGCGGTAGCGCACCGTGCCAGAACCCAAGCGGCCGATGCAGGCGCGACAGCTGCCGTTGCGGCACGAGGCTGGCCAGTGTTCGCCCGCACGTTGCAGTGTTTGCAACAGGGTGTCCGAAGCGGGTGCGTCCAGGCTTCGGTTCGAGGCGGGCAGGTGGAGCTGGAAGACGCGGGAGTCGAGCGCTGGATGCATGGGCCTCAACCGGTCGCCTTCATCGGCTGCCTGCTGAACAGGCGATCTGATCGCGGGCCTTGTGGGTCAAGCACTTGCGTCGCTCCTACAGACAAGGCCCACACTTGTGCACAGGCTTGTCCCCTGCCGGGCGGGACAAGTCAGACCTCGCCACCGAAGCGCTTGATCAGGTTGTCGATGTATTTTTCGACCAGTTTTTCAAATTCGCCCTGCACCACTGGCACCACCACCATCTTCATCAGCCCGGGCAGAGGCACCTCGATCTCGCCCTGGATGGCCAGTGTCAGACCGGTCGACTTCTTGTTGTCCACGATCTTCCAGTGACCACCCACCAGTGCATTGCCCACGCCCTTGACCGGCGTCCACTTGACCGTGCCCTTGGCCGCATCGCTCACGTACTTGCTGGCGTACACGGTCTGGATGTTGACCTGGGTGGTGCCCACTTTTTCCATTTCCCATTGGTAGACACCGCCGCCCATGTCAGTGAGTTGTTCGACCTTGGGAAAATGGCTCACCGAGGCCGGTACATCGGACAACAAGGCGAACACCTCGGCGGCCTTGGCCTTGACCTCGAATTCGTAAGCCAGATCGATCTTGACGGTGATGCTCATGTGTCTCCTCTTGGGGTGTGGGGTGGGAAATTCATTGTGGCACGCGGTCCGGTCCGCGCGGTAGAGGGGTCGACCCAGCGCACAATCCCGGGTCTGAGCGAAAGAAAACGAATCAACGATGAGCATCCAGTGGTTCCCCGGGCACATGCACCTCACGCGCAAGGCGATCGGCGAGCGCGTGAAAGAAATCGATGTCGTGATCGAGATGCTCGACGCCCGCCTGCCCGGCAGCAGTGCCAACCCGCTGATGGCCGAACTCACCAGCGGACGACCCACGCTCAAGGTGCTCAACAAGCAGGACATGGCCGACCCGGTGCGCACCGCGCTCTGGCTGGACCATTACAACGCCCAGCCGAACACCCGAGCCATCGCGCTCGACGCGAGCGACACCGCGCCCGCGCGCGCATTGATCGACGCGTGCTTTGTCTTAGCGCCCAAGCGCGGCGGCATGGTCAAGCCCATGCGGGTGCTGATCTGCGGCATTCCCAACGTCGGCAAGTCCACGCTGATCAACACGTTGAAAGGCAAGCGCGCCGCGAAGACCGGTGACGAGGCTGGCGTCACCCGCACCGAATCGCGCATTGCCCTGGCCGACGACTTCTACCTGTACGACACACCCGGCATGCTCTGGCCACGCATCGTGGTGCCCGAGAGCGGCTTCAACCTCGCCGCCAGCGGCGCGGTGGGCAAAAACGCCTATGACGAACAGGAAGTGGCTTATGAGCTGCTGGCTTTGCTGAAGGCGGACTACCCCGCTTTGCTCGAAGCGCGGTACAAACTCGGTCTCTCGCCCGACGCCTTTGCCCAGGCTCACGAAGACGAGTTGCTCGAAGCCATCGGCCGCCAGCGCGGCGCGCTCATGGGTGGTGGCAAGGTCAACCTGCAGAAGGCCGCCGAACTGGTGATCGCTGATTTCCGTGCGCTGCACATCGGCCGCATCACGCTCGAAACACCGGAGCTGTTCACCCGCTGGCTGAAGGCCGGTCTGCAGGCCGACGCCGACCGAGCGGTCCGCAAGAACAAGCTGCGCGAAGACGGCCACATCCGCCCCGAACGCAAAGCCAAACCGGACCAGCGAGTTGCGGCCCGCAGGGCGCGCTGAAGGCGCTGTCGAGGGCGTTCCACACGTCGGCGCTGGTTCCGGTGTTTTCAAGAGCTTGATCCGGGTCAAGGACGTTCGGTCTTCGCTGTCGCAGCATGGTGGCTTTCCCAGGAGAAATGCCATGAGCACTGCGCCCCGCCGCATCCTGATCGTCAACGGACACCCCGACGCCGGGCCAGGCCATCTGCTCCATACACTGATCGACGCCTATGCCGACGGAGCAAAAGCCGCCGGTCATTCCGTGCGCAGGGTCGATGTGGCCAAGCTCGATTTCCCGCTGTTGAGCAATGCGGGCGACTGGGAACACGGCGAACTGCCGCCTGCACTCCAGCCCGCTCAGGACGGCATTGCCTGGTGCAATCACCTGTTGCTGTGTTTCCCGCTCTGGCTGGGCGACATGCCGGCATTGCTCAAAGGCTTTCTGGAGCAAGTGGCAAGACCGGGTTTTGCGTTTCACCGCGACGAAAAGAACCCGTTCGGCAAAAAGGCGCTGGGCGGTCGCTCGGCGCGCGTTTTGGTCACCATGGGCATGCCCGCCCTGGTGTACCGCTGGTATTTCAGGGCGCACAGCGTCAAATCGCTGGAGCGCAACATCCTGGGTTTTGTCGGCATCGCACCAGTGCACGAAACCCTGATCGGGCTGGTGGACCGGCTGGGTGAACAGGGCGTGGCGCAGTGGTGCGCCAAACTCAACAAGCTCGGCAAGCAAGGGGCCTGAAATCGCCTGAAGAGGCAGGACGTGCCAGACTCAGCCTTCGATCTTCACGCCCTTCCAGAACGCCACTCGACCGCGGATGTTGTCCGCCTCGGGTTTGGGCTCCGGGTAGTACCAGGCCGCATCGGGGTTGATCTCGCCGTTGACGAGCAGCGACAGGTACTTGGCCTCGCCCTTCCAGGGGCAGGTGCTGCGGTGGTTGCTGAAGGTGACGAAGGCCCGGTTGAGCGCGCTTTCTGGAAAGTAGTGGTTGCCTTCCACCAGCACCGTGTCGTCGCTGTCGGCGATCACGGCGCCGTTCCAGGTGGCCTTCATCGGGCGGGGCTCACTTGTTCTTTTCCTTACCGCGCGGCAGCACTGCGGTCACCGGCGGGGTGGGGCGGTCGGAGGTGACCGGGCCTTTGGGGGCCGAGGTGTCCTTCTTGGGTTTTTTCGACATCTTTTCGTTGCGCTGTTCTTTGCCCATGGTGTTCTCCGTTGGCGGCTGCGGGTTGCGGCCTGGTGTGCGAATGTTAAGCCAACCCGATCGGGGTTCAGGGCTTGGCCAGGCCCAGCAAGGCCATCAAATCTTCGGTCCCGAGCGCGCCGCTGTGGGTCAGCGGCTGGCCGGTGCCGGCGTGTCGGGCGACGATGAAGGGCACCGAATCGGCGCCCAGTCGGTCCAGCAGCAAAGAGTTGGCCTTGATCGCCTGGAAGATCTCGTCCGGCACGCTGGCCGAGGCTGACATGCCACCCTGGCCCTGCAGCAGGGCGCTCTCGTGGGCCGACATGGTGGCCACCGGGTCGGTGGCCTGCAGCAGGGCGGCGCCCTGGGGCACGCTTTTGGGGCCCATGATGGCCACCGGAACCCAGACGAACTTCACCTTGGGCAGCAGCGGGAGTGTGGCCTGCCAGAGGCGACCACAGTGCGGGCACTGCGGATCGAACAGCACATAGACCGCGTTCGCGCTCATCATCGGGCCGACCGTGAAGCCCTTGCTGCCTGAGGCGACCGCATCGTAGGCCTGGCCAGCCGCGATGGGCTGGGCCGCACTTGGCTCGGGTGCGGTGGCAGGTTCTTTGGAGCAGGCACCGAGCAGGAGAGTCAGCGCGGTGGCCAGGGTCAGGGCTAGGGTTCTGGTGTGCATGTTCAAGACGGGCGAAAGGCCCTCTGGTGGGCTTGGGCGCTGCATCATCGCAGACCGGGTGACCGTTCCACAAGGGTGGCGCCGGCGGCATTGCGCTCAGCGGGCCGGAGAAGCTTCCTTGGCGCGCATCTTGGCCGCGATGTATTCGCCGTGGGTCACATGAAGCAGCCCGGCCACTTTGCTGATGACGTGGTTTTCATGCGCGTCCAAGTGGGCGTCTGAATAAGCCACCTGCCACATGGCTTCCACCACAGCGATTTTCTGCGCCTGGCTGAAGCGCTCGTTGAGCAAGCGTGTGTAGCCCTGGTAGTCGTGGGCGGTCTGTGCGCTGTCGTGCGCCAGATCCAGCAGGTTCTGCAGCTCGTCGCCAGCGAGCGCAAATTTGGCCTGTAGCGAACGCAGGATGGTCTCGCGCTCGCTGTCGCCCAGCGTGGGTTCGGCGCGCATCACCTCGACCAGCAGAACCGCCGTGGCGAGTTGGAGCGCATGGGCCTGTTCGGCGGGCGAGGGCTCTGCCGGTTGCAGGGTGAGCTGGGCCAGAAAAAACTTGAGCGACTGCAGCATGGGTGGGACTCGGTGTGGTGATGGACGGGCAGATTCGAACCGGCCTGGCGAGGTTCCCCGCTGGGTGAACAGCGCCCGGCCTTTCAGTTGGACCGAGCGCGCAAACCTTGCGCGAGCGCGCCCAGTGCGATCCCGGCCAGCGCCCACAGGAGGCTCCAGTTGCCGGTGCCCAGGCCAGCGATGGCCGGTCCAGGACACACCCCGCACAGGCCCCAGCCCACACCGAACAGGGCCGCCCCCTGCAAGGTATCGCGGTTCCATGCAGCACCATGCCGCTGAAACTGCCCACCCAGCAGGGGTCGGCCCAGCCAACGTGGCGCCAGCTGGTAGGCGATCAGCGTCACCAGCACCCCTCCACCCATGACCAGCATGAGTCCCAGGTCCTGGAAGCGCAGGAAGCTCAGCACCACCTCGGGTTGCACCATGGTGGACAGCGCCAGGCCAAAGCCGAACAGCGCGCCACACGCCAGCACGGCGATGAACTGTCGGGGGGTCATGTCCGATGTGCTCATGCCAGCCACCGTGCCACCAGGTTGGCGGTGATGAAGGCGGTGCCCATGAAAGTCAGCACGGCCAGCAGCGACGGCCACTGCAAAGAACCCAGGCCGCAGATGCCGTGTCCCGATGTGCAGCCGTTGCCCAGGCGCGCGCCGTAACCCACCAGGAAGCCGCCCACCAGCAGCGCCCACACCGGCACCTCGGTGGTCTGTGGTGTGTGGTCAGAAAAAGCCAGCCACCAGACCAGCGCGCCCAGCACCAGACCGGCCGCGTACACCAGGCGCCAGCCGCGCGAGCCGGTGTAGCGGGCCTGCTGGAAATAGGGCGCTCGCGAAACGAAGGACCAGGTCGATGAAAACACCGAGCTCATGCCGCCGACCAGGCCGGTGAGCACAAACAGCAGGGCCACGCCGCCGCCGATGAACAGGCCGCCCAACAGGTAGTGTTGCCAGCCGAGGGGAAAGAAGATGAAGGAATCGGTCATGGCCGCGGATTATCCGCGTCCGCCTGGTCAGTGCCGACTGTTCGGGCTGTCGGCGCCCGCCGACGCCGGGTTCAGCACAAACACCAGCAGCAGGTTGTGGGCGGGCATGGCGACGCGGCGCTGGGCTTGCAGACCGGCCTGCTGTGCGCACCGCTCCACCGCGGTCCGGTGTCGAATGCCCCAGGCCGGGTTTTGTCGGCGCAAGCTGTCGTCGAACGCGAGGTTGCTGGGTGCGGTGGGGACCTCGTCTTCGAGGAACGGCCCGTAGATCAACAACAGGCCACCCTGCGCCAGGTGTCGGCTGGCGCCCAGCATGAGCGCATTGCAGACAGACCAGTCGGTGATGTGCAGCAGGTTGGCGCAGAAGATCGCGTCAAACGGGTTCGCAAATTGGCGAGCCAGGGTCCCGTCGTCGCTCGGCCATGGGACATCCATCACATCCAGCAGGCAGGGCGGATGCACGTTGCCGATACCGGCCTGCTGCACATGGGCCGCGATGGAGGGCAGCGCTGCGCTGCTGGCTTCCGACGGCTGCCATTGCCAGCCAGGCAGTCCGGCGCCCAGCCACGCCACATGCTGCCCGGTGCCCGACGCGATCTCCAGTGCCCGACCCCGCGCCGGCAGCACCTGCCGCAGGGCCTCCAGAATCGGCTGCTTGTTGCGCTCGGCCGCTGGACTGGCGGGCCAGGGCGTCACGCGTGCTCCACCCGCAGCCCCTCGTGCACCAGCGTGAGCGATTCGATCGCGATCTCGCTGCCCAGCGAACTCAGCGGAGCGTAGTCGAGCCGGGACGGGAATGCTCTGGTGAGTCGCCAGGTGACCACCGGATCGTGTTGCCCGTTGAGCAGCTGGATGGTGACGTCGCGGCGCTGGACATCACCGAACTGGGCGCTGTTGATCCAGTCGAAAAAATCGTTGTCGCCCGGCACGATGCCCCGCCTGAGCACCACCGGCGAGAACAGCTTCTGGCCCGGCAGCAGCGAGACCGCGCTGTCGGGTGAGGCACCATCGCGGTGGGGCACCGCGTCGAGCTCGATGCTCAGGCCACTCACCTCGGTGAAGCCGATGCGGGTGCCGCCCCAGTCGACCCGGAAATGGTTGTTGCACAGCTGGGCACTCATGAACAGTCTCCTGATGAACGACCACCACGAACAGGGATGAAGGCACGTGGGCATGGTGGAGCGGGTGGGTTGACATCGGCGGTGGTGCGCGGCCTTCACTGGCTGGCCGGACAGGCTGGAGGCCTTTGCGCCAGACCGGTGCCTGATCGTACGCCGGTGCTGGAGTTTTGGGCACGCGCTGTTTCCTCCACACGGGGGACCGAGCCAGACGGTCGGGCCAAGGCAGCAGGCGCCGTCGATCAGCGCGGGGCTGATGCGGTGTTTGAACAGGCCTTAGTCGGCCAGGAACAGCACCGGGTCCACCATGGTGCGGTTGAGCATCACGCCCCAGTGCAGGTGTGGGCCGGTCACCCGACCGGTGGCCCCCACAGCGCCCAGGCGCTCCCCTGCGTTCATCAGGTCGCCCGTCTTTGCGGTGGTCTCGCTCAGGTGGCACACCATGCTCAGCAGCCCGCCGCCGTGGTCCAGCCAGACCGTGCGGCCGTTGAAGAAATAGTCGCCGACATCGATCACCCGCCCCGGCAGCGGCGCCACCACCGGCGTGCCGGTGGGTGCCGCGATGTCCATGCCGCTGTGCGGGCTGCGCGCCTGGCCGTTGAAGACACGGCGCAACCCGAACGAGCTGGAGCGCCGGCCTGGTGTGGGCACCTGCATGCGCAGGCTGGCGGGAAACGGTTCGCTGAAGGTGGCCATCACCGTTTTCTGGTGCTCGCGTTCGCGCTCGAAGCGGGCCAGGTCAGCGGGCGCGAGGTCCACGGTGCGGGGCTCGACCTTCAGCCGCTGTTCGGCGTAGCGCTTGGGCGCAACGGTGTAGGCGATGTCGTGCGAGGTGCCGCTGTCGGACCGCACCGTCACACGGGCTTCGCCCGGCGCGGCCGCCAGCGGAATGCCGACCAGTGCGGTCCATTCGGTGGCGTCACCGAGCACCAGCAAGGGCACATCACCCGCCAGGGCCGTTGGCCGCACCGCCGCCGGACCGAGCGCCACGCGCGCCACACCGCCGGGTACCGCAGCCGCTGTGGGCCAGTTGTGGGGTGCGCCCGTTGCCGCGGGGTTGGCGTGGGCGGTGTTCAGCCCGACCGCGCGCAGCACCAGGCCACCCAGGGCGAGTCGCAGCGCAGCACGACGCGTCGTCACACAGCCGGATGGCGCGGGCTTCATCTGCCCGCTCATGCGCGCGTCCAGGCGCCACCGGCTTCGCTGGAGCGGATCATGGCGTCCACAAACCGCAGGCCCATCCAGCCGTCGTGCGCGTTGGGGAAATGCAGCGCCAGTGGTTCGGGCGTGGTGCCAGCGCGCCGCGCGGCGATGGCCTCGGCTGCGTCCGAATACAGGTTGGCAAACGCCTCCGGAAAACCTTCCGGATGGCCAGCGGCCACGCGCGAGGACCGGCCCGCCAGGGGCAATGTGCCCGGGCCGCGCGAGGTGCGCAGCTGGGCAGGCGCGTCCAGCGGCTTGAAGTGCAGCAGCTGGGGCTGTTCCTGCGCCCACTCCAGCGTGCCCAGCGAGCCGCTCACACGGATGCGCAAGCCGTTCTCCACACCGGCGGCGGCCTGGGTCACCCAGAAGCTGCCGCGCGCGCCGCCCTGCAGGCGCAACAAGGCGCCGGCGAAATCGTGGGCGCTGTTGCCGGGCACGACACAGCCGACATCGGCGGCGACCTCGGTCACCTCCGCGCTGGTCACAAAGCGCAGCAATTGGTGGGCGTGCGTGCCGATATCGCTCAGCACCAGCGAGTCGCCGCCACGTGCGGGGTCGGTCTTCCAGGCGGTGCGGCCCGGGCCAGGCCGGGCGCGGCCGCCCTGCACGTATTCAATCTGCACCAGCCGGATCTCCCCGAGCTGACCGTCGGCCACCATGGCCCGTGCCTGCCGAACGAGCGGGTAGCCGCTGTAGTTGTGGGTCAGGCAGTACACCAGCCCGCTGGCCTGCACGGTCTGGTGCAACTGCTCGGCCTGTGCCAGGGTCATGGTCATGGGTTTGTCGCAAATGACGTCGAAGCCCCGCGCCAGCGCGGCCATCGCGTAGGGGAAATGGCTGTCATTGGGCGTCATGATGGCCACCACATCGGCACCGTCGGCCCGGGTCGACTCGGCGGCCAGCAGCGACAGGGCATCGGGGTAACAGCGCTCGGCGGCCAGGCCGAGCTGGGCACCGGCGGCGATGGACCGCGCAGGGTCGGAGGTCAGGGCGCCGGCCACGATTTTGTAGCGGTCGTCCATTCGCGCGGCCAGGCGGTGAACCGGGCCAATGAAAGAGCCCGGCCCGCCGCCGATGACCGCCAGTCGCAAGCGGCGCCCGAGCAGGGCGATGACGGGGTTCATGTGCGGTGCGGAAGTGGACATGGTGGCCGAGCAAAGAAGAAGGGTTGCCGCGATTCTGTGCCCAAACCGATGGCGCCGGGTGTGACGGCGGTGCACTACCATCGCCCGCATGACCGTCCACTTCGAGAGCCTGCACCCCGCTTCATTGTTCACCGATGCCTTTGGTGTCAGCGCGCCCGGTGCGGCGCTGGGGCGCGAGCTCTGGCCGCGCCAGTCAGCCGCCTTCATCCGCCTGCGTGCTGTGGAGGCCGAGGTGGACGAATCGGCCACCCAAGAGACCGAATGCGTGGTGGGGCAGTTCGGCCTGGTGCCGCGCTGGGTCAAATCGGCGTCCGACGCCAAGTTGCGCTCGCCCAAACTCGTCAACGCCCGCAGCGAGACCGTCACCACCTCCAACAACCTGCGAGAGGCCTGGCTCGCCGGGCAGCGCTGCATCGTGCCGATGCAGGCCTTTTTTGAAGACGACCTGCGCAGCGGCAAGACGGTGCACACCCGCATCGCCCGGGTGGACGGCAAGCCCATGGGCGTGGCCGGTCTGTGGGAGCGCTGGTGTGGAGCCGATGGCGCAGAAATCGTGAGCTTCACCCTGCTCACCGTCAACGCCAACAGCCACGCCCTGATGCACCGCTACCAGCAACCCGGCGCCGAAAAGCGCATGCCCGCGGTGCTCAACGAAGGGGGCTACCGCGCCTGGCTCGCAGCGGGCCATCCGGAAAAAGCGCGCGAATTTCTGCGCGCCTACCCGGCCAACTGGCTGACCGCCAACCCGGTGCAGAAAAGCCGGTAGAGACGCAACCGATCAGGCCAGCGGCTGGCCCGCCGTCACGATGCCGTGCGCGGCATCGGCTGCTCCACACCGCGCCTTGTCAGTTCGGTCAGCAGACTGGTGACCGGGTCGGCAGCCAATGCACGACCACCTCACAGCGTCTGCCGGTAGCGCTCCAGCATTTGTGTTTGTGTCTCGACCGGCGTGTCGGCGCTCATGCGGTCACCGATCTGGTCGCGCAGCATCTCGCCCATGCTCGGCAGCACCGAGCGCTCCACCTGGCGGTCGGCGTCCCACAGGGCCGAGCGCATCAGGGCCTTGGCGCAGTGCAGATAGCTCGCCTGCACCGCCACCCGAATCACCAGTTTCGGCACCCTGCGCGCATCGGCGCAGCGTTCAAGGTCGGCGGCGTCGGTGCTGAGCAGCGCGCGGCCGTTCACGCGCAGGGTTTCGTCCACACCTGGCAGCAGGAACAGCAGGCCCAGCGGTGCGCCCGCTTCGCCGTGGCTGGCGATGTTCTCCAGTGTGTCGAGCCGGTTGTTGCCCGGCGCGTCGGGAATCAGCAGCGTGTGCGGATCCAGCACCTTCACAAAACCTGGCTCACCGCCGCGCGGCGAAGCGTCCAGTGCCTGAGCGTCGGTGCCCGCCACGCTGCCGCTGGCCAGCACCACCAGTGGCGACAGCTCTATGAAGCGCAGGGCGTGGGCGTCAAGCTGCGGCAGCTCTTTTTTGGCCGAGCGCTCGCGCACCGGGTCGTACAGGGCGCGCAGGGCTTCCAGGGTGGTGATGTGCATGGTGGTCGGCGTTGAGCAGGAGCAGACCCCGGAGTTTGAACCCAAACGCAAGCGGCCGCTGGTGTGACCATGCAGTGCGCTGCGCGTACAGTCGCCGCATGCCGTTGCCACCCTTGTCCGAAAGCGCCGCTTCGGGTCACGCCGTCGCCCGCTTGCGCGGCGCGCGCCTGGCCGCCAGTTCCAAGCCCTTCGTTGCCCGCGGGGCGGGCTCGGTGCGCTGCGTCGGCTGCCGCCTGATCGCCAGTCACTGCATCTGCGCGCTGTGCCCGAAGGTGCCCACGCGCGCCGGTGTCTGCCTGATCATGGGCGACATTGAAGCGCTCAAACCCAGCAACACCGGGTGGCTCATTGCCGACGTGGTGGCCGACACGTTTGCGTTCGGCTGGTCCCGCACCTCGGTGGACCCGGCCCTGCTCGCGTTGCTGTCCGATCCACAGTGGCAACCCTGTGTGGTCTTCCCCGCCGAGTACGCCGACCCGCAGCGTGTGGTGCGTCGGTGGGAGCACGCGGCGCAGGCTGAGCCCGGTCGACGTCCGCTCTTCGTGCTGCTCGACGGGACCTGGAGCGAAGCCCGAAAGATGTTCCGCAAAAGCCCTTACCTGGACCGCCTGCCGGTGCTCAGCCTGCACCCCGATCAGGTGTCCGGCTACCGGCTGCGCCGCTCCTCGCACGAGCACCATTTCTGCACCTCTGAAGTGGCTGCGCTGTGCCTTGAACTCGCTGGCGAAGCGGTGGCGGCCGATGCGCTGGCTGCCTGGCTTGACGTGTTCAGCGCCCATTACCTGAGCGTCAGGCGCCACCTGCCACTGGACCGTGAGAGCCAGGCACACCAGCGGCTGCTGGCGCTGAGCGGTGCCCAGGCCAGTGGCGTGGATTGAGCCGGTTTGTCACGCTGCACCGCAAGAAAACCGCGGTGGTCGCGGGGGATTCCCAGCGCCGACCCGTCCGCTGCGCGATCATGAACCCACCATGGAAAACCTTGACCATCCTCCTCTTGTCAAGCAAGGCTTGTGGTTCTGCGGCGGCGTGACCGCCTGCCACGTGCAGATCGTTCGCCAACCGACGCTGTGCGGCAGTGGCGATGCGGACGATCCCCCAGAACTTGCGCGCGACCGGGCGGTGGACTGCTACCAGGTGCGCTTCGACACCCCGCGCGAACCGGAGCGATGGCAAGACGGCGGCGTCGGTTTGTCCGTTCGCGAAGCCGTGTTCCTGGCCGAATGCAAACTCGGACCGGTGGTCAGCTGGGCCGACTGAGCCGCCGAAGGCGTTCAGTCCGTGACCACAGGCACGGCTCGCACGGCGAAGCTTGCCGCACCTTGCGCCCAGGCCATCAGGCGGTCGATGTTCGGGTGCTTGCCGGGGTGGGCCCGCGCGTCGGCCGTGTGTTCGGCATACCAGTCGAGCCCCTGCACCGCTGCCGCCGGCGTGATGCGTCCGCCGTGCTGACCGGCCAGCGCCGCGTAGACCCTGAGCGAACCGGCCTGGCCAGGCTTCTGGAGTCGTTCGGCGAAGTTCATGGCAATGCTCCGGGGCAGAGGCCGCGATGTTGCCAGATCGTCGGCCACCTCAGCGCCCGGGAGACCCGACAATCGAGGTCTGCCCCGGTCGCCCAAGGCCGGGGAAATTGGAATCTGACCCCGATTGAAGAGGTGTGCATGGCGAGCGAGCTGCGTTGTTATCCCATTGGTACCCCGGGCCGGGCCTGGGGCCTGGCCGAGGTGGCCGCCTGGCGCGCGCGGCAGGTGCGCCAGCGCAGCCATGCCGACGATGTGCTGGCCGCCATCGACCGGTTGCGCGACCGTTTTGCGGTCGAGGCCTATGGCGAGGTGGCGTCTGGCGGGGAGCGGTTTGCGCTGTGGGCGGTGCGCAGCCGCACCTGGCAAACCGGCTTGCCGGCTGTGCTGGTCACCGGCGGGGTGCACGGCTACGAGACCAGCGGCGTGCACGGCGCGCTGCGTTTTCTGGAGCAGCACGCAGCCGTTCATGAAGGCCGGGTCAACCTGCTGGTGGTGCCCTGCGTCAGCCCCTGGGCCTACGAGCGTGTGCAGCGCTGGAACTATGACGCCGTCGACCCCAACCGCGCCTTCAAGACCCCCAGCGCGGCGCCGGAATCTGCCGCCCTGATGCGGCTGATCGAACCGCTGCGTGGCCGGTTCATTGCCCACATCGACCTGCACGAAACCACCGACACCGACGAGTCCGAGTTCCGCCCGGCGAAGGCCGTTCTACCTCGTGGACGACGCGCAGAACCCGCAGCCGGCCTTCCAGCAGGCCATCATCACCGCGGTGGAGCAGGTCACCCACATCGCCCGGGCCGATGCGCAGGGCGGCCTCATCGGTTCGCCGCTGGTGGCGCACGGCGTCATTCGCTACGAGCTGCAGGCGCTGGGCCTGTGCGCCGGTCTCAGCGGCGCGCGGTACACCACCACCACCGAGGTCTATCCCGACAGCCCGCGCACCACGCCCGAACAGTGCATCGCGGCCCAGGTGGCCGCCGTGAACGCGGCGATCGGCTTCGTGCTCGCGCAGCGCTGAACGCCAGCACCGTTTCACCCCAGCGCCCATGTGCACCAACTTCCGCCCCCCCAGCTCCCGCATCGTGCGCGACATGCTCGGGTTCGAAGGTGTGCGGATGCCGACCGATGACTGGCCGGAAGAAGCCTACCCCGGCTACGAGGCGCCCATCGTCACCCGCGCGGCGGATGGCACGGGCCTGGTGTGCTCGCTGGCCCGCTTCGGGCTGCTGCCGCGCTGGAGCCGCGACGCGCAACACGCGGCCGAGCTGAGCCGCCGCACCACCAACGCTCGCAGCGAGACCGTGGCCGAAAAGCCGAGCTTCCGCACACCCTGGCGCGAGCGCCAGTACGCGCTGGTGCCCATGCTGCAGTACTACGAACCCTGCTGGGAAAGCGGGCGCGCGCTGCGCTGGCGCATCGCCCCGGCCAGCGGCGAGCCCTTTGCGGTGGCCGGCCTGCACGAACGCTGGACCGACCGCCACAGCGGCGAGACCGTGCAGAGTTTCACCCTGCTCACGGTCAACGCCGATGGCCATCCGCTCATGGGCCGCATGCACCGCCCGGGCGACGAAAAACGCATGCTCGTGATCGTGCCGCCCACGCAGTACCTGCACTGGCTGCACGCCACGCCAGAGCAGGCCGCGCAGATGCTGGTGCACCCGCCCGATCCACTGCTCGCGGGTGAGCCCGCGCCCCGCACCCCGCCCACTACCCCGGTGACCCTGGTGGCTCCGGCGCAAGGCGCGCTCGACTTCTGAAGGGTCCAATGAGCACCTCCGACAAACCCCGCCGCACGCCCGAGCGCCCGCGCGTGCTGCTGACCGGTTTTGACGCCTTCGGTGGCGCCACCCTCAACCCGAGCTGGCTCGC
>JALOSH010000182.1 GCA_025458545.1 Hydrogenophaga sp. | reverse complement strand
CTCGGGGAACATGCGGCCGAAGTGTTCGTTGACGGTGTTGAAGGTGCTGCCCAGCAGGTCGCGGGTTTCGGCGTCGATCTTTTTGATCGCGTCCTCCAGCGTGTTCATGGCTTCGACCAGATCGGCGGTCTGCGCGTCGAGGAAGGTCTTGCGCTCGCGCGCAGCGGTCAATTCGTCCAACGCAGCCAGGTTGACCGCGCCCAGCGACTGGATCTCCCGATGGAAGCGGTCGATCTCACCCTGCAAGCCCACCAGGCGCACGTTGGCCTCAAGGATGCTCTGCGCCACCGCAGCCAGGTCGGCCTGGGCTTCTTCGAGCTGCTGGCTGTATTGCTCCACACCCAGGCGCGCGGCCTGCTCCTTGAGCTGGAACTCGGTGATGCGCTGACGCAGCGGGTCGAGTTCGCGCTCCAGCTTGAGGCGGTGCTCGTCGCTCGCACGCAGTTTGGCGGTCAGGTCGTCGTACTGGCTGCGCAAGGCGCCCAGGGCCTGCTCGCGTTCGAGCTTCACGGCCAGCACGTTTTGCAGCCCGGCTTCGGCCGCAGCGGCGCTCAGGCGCGTGAGTTCTTCGGCCGCTCGCTGCTCTTCATCGGCCAAGGCTTTCTCTTGTGAGGCGGCGGTTTCCAGCGACCGCTGCAGCTCGCCCTGGCGCGCCTGCAAGCTGCGCAGCGCGAAGGTGGCCTCTTGCGCGCTGCGCTCCAGCGAGCGCTGCTGTTCGCGAGCTGCGTTGAGTGCCCGCTCGGCCTCGATCACTTTGTCGTCGAGCTGGGCATGGCGTTCCTGGCTGTCGGCGAGCTGCATGTCCAGCTCTTCGAAGCGGGCCTCGGCGCTCACGCGGCGCTCCTGCAAATCTTCCAGCTGCGCGTCGATCTCGGCCAAATCGGCGGCGATCTGCTCGCTGCGCGCGCGGGTTTGTTCGGCCAGTTGGGTCAGCCGCAAGGCTTCGACCTGCAGTTCATGCGCCTTGCCGCGTGTCTCGGCTCCTTCGCGGCGCGCGCTCACCAGCCGTTGCGAGGCCTCGGTGTAGGCGGCTTCGGCGCGCACGAGCGCCGTGCGCGCCTGCTCCGCGATCAGCGCCTGGGCCTTGACCTGTTTTTCCAGGTGTTCGATTTCTTGCGCCCGCGCCAGCAGACCGGCCTGCTCGCTGTCGGGCGCGTAGAAGCTGACGCTGTGTGCACTGACTGCGTGGCCGCTGGGCACAAAAATCACTTCACCGGCCTGCAGCTGGCCGCGCTGGGCCATGGCCTCGTCCAAGGTGGCGGCGGTCAGGCAACCCTGCAGCCAGTCGGCCAGCAGCGCTGCGTGCCCGGCTTCGGTCAGCCGCAACCAGTCGGCCAGGGGCTTGAGACCGCTGCGGCTGGCGCTGCCCGTTCCTGCCGCGGCCGGGCTGTAGAACGCCAGTTTGGCGGGGGGCGCGTCGTTGCCAAAGGCCCGCACCATCTCCAGCCGCGACACCTCGAGCGAGCCCAGGCGTTCGCGCAAGGCGGCTTCGAGCGCGTTTTCCCAGCCAGTCTCGATGTGGATGCGGCTCCACAGGCCTTGCAGTCCGTCGAGCCCGTGCTTGGCCAGCCAGGGCTTGAGCTTGCCGTCGGTCTTGACCTTGTCTTGCAGCGCCTTGAGAGCCTCCAGGCGGGCCGAGAAGTCGGACTGTCTGGCCGACTCCTGGTTCACCGCCTGCTGGGCTTCGCGGCGCTGCTCATCCAGCTGGGGCACGCTCTCTTGCAGCCCGTGCAGCACCGCCTCGGCCACATCGGCGGCCTCTTGCGCCACAGACAGCAGGCTCTGCGCGTTCAGCAGGCGCGCCTCGTCGGGCGCGGCGAGGGCGTTGCGATCGGCGGACAGGCGCTCGCGGCGCTGGTTCAGCTGCCGACTCTGCTCTTCGATGTTGCGTTGCTCGGCGGCCAGCACCTGGATCTGCTGCTGAACCTGGTTCACGCTGCCACGCTGCTGACTGGCGGCGTTCTGCGCGGCGCGCAAAGCGTCTTCCAGCGCGGGAAGAGCAGCCCCCTGCTCTTCGCCCTGGGCCGCCAGCACGACCGACTTCTCTTCGGCCTCCACCAGCGCTTCGGCCAGCTGCTGCAGTTCGACGGCGGCGTCCTGGCTGCGGGTGGACCACGAGGCCCTTTGTTCTTTCAGCTGCAACAGGCGCTGCTCGACGCGCGTGCGACCTTCGACCACGAATCGGATCTCGGCTTCCAGCTTGCCGACCTCGGCGCTGGCTTCGTACAGCCTGCCTTGCGCCTGGTTGACCTGATCGCCCGCCGCGTAGTGCGCCTGGCGAATGGTCTCCAGCTCCGACTCCACCCGGCGCAGATCGGCGGTGCGCGACTCCAGGTCGTTCAGCGCCTGGGCGGCGTCGGTCTTGACCTTGATCTGTTCGGCCTCGGCTTCGCTGCGCTTCAAAAACCAGAGCTGGTGCTGCTTGAGCGTGGCGCCGGCCTGCAAGGTGTTGTAGCGCGCGGCCACCTCGGCTTGCTTCTCCAGCTTGTCGAGGTTGGCGTTGAGTTCGCGCAGGATGTCTTCGACCCGGGTCAAGTTCTCCCGGGTGTCGGTGAGGCGGTTGGCGGTTTCGCGACGGCGTTCCTTGTATTTGGAAACCCCGGCGGCTTCTTCGAGGAACAGGCGCAGTTCCTCGGGCTTGCTTTCGATGATGCGGCTGATGGTGCCCTGGCCGATGATGGCGTAGGCGCGCGGGCCGAGGCCGGTGCCGAGGAACACGTCCTGCACGTCGCGGCGACGCACCGGCTGGTTGTTGATGTAGTAGCTGCTGGTGCCGTCGCGCGTGAGCACGCGCTTGACCGCGATCTCGGTGAACTGGCCCCACTGGCCGCCGGCGCGGTGGTCGGCATTGTCGAACACCAGTTCCACGCTGGAGCGGCTGGCCGGCTTGCGGTGGTTGGTGCCGTTGAAGATCACGTCCTGCATGGACTCGCCGCGCAGCTCGGAGGCCTTGCTCTCGCCCAGCACCCAGCGCACCGCGTCCATGATGTTGGACTTGCCGCAGCCGTTGGGGCCGACCACACCCACCAGCTGGCCCGGCAGCATGAAGTTGGTCGGTTCGGCAAAGGACTTGAAGCCCGATAACTTGATCGAATTGAGGCGCACGGGAATTCGGTCGCAGTTTGTAACTGCTTGATTTGTAATGAAAATCCACACCCTTCCGGGACCGGACCGCAGCAAGCATGATAGCGCGTCTGCCCCGCCATGAACCCACCCCGGCCAGGCACGGATCGGGCTTGGGATAATCGGGCGCATGAACCCCCATCTGTCCCTTTTGCAGCCCTATCCTTTCGAGCGGCTGCGCCAGTTGTTCGCGGGCGTCACGCCCAACCCCGCCCTGCGACCGATCAGCCTGGGCATCGGCGAACCCAAACACGCCACACCCCAACTGTTGAAAGACGCGCTGGCTGCCGCGCTCGACACCGGGCTGACCGGCTACCCCGCCACCGCTGGCGAGCCGGCGCTGCGCCAGGCCTGCGCCGACTGGCTGCAGCGGCGCTATGGCGTCGTGGTCAACCCGGCGAACCAGGTGCTGCCGGTCAACGGCTCGCGCGAAGCGCTGTTTGCCTTCGCCCAGACCGTGCTGGACCCGACAAAACCCGGCGCGCTCTTGGCATTCCCCAACCCGTTCTACCAAATCTACGAGGGCGCGGCCTTCCTCGGTGGCGCCCAGCCGTTCTACGTGCCCAGCGTGCCGCAGCGCAACTTTGCCGTGGACTGGGACAGCGTGCCCGACACCGCCTGGGCCCGCACCCAGCTGATCTTCGTCTGCTCGCCGGGCAACCCGACCGGTGCGGTGATGCCGCTGGACGAGTGGAAAAAGCTGTTCGAACTGAGCGACCGTTACGGCTTCGTGATCGCCTCCGACGAGTGCTACAGCGAGATCTATTTCCGCGACGAACCGCCGCTGGGCGGTCTGGAAGCGGCGCTGAAGCTCGGGCGCAGCGACTTCAAGAACCTGGTGATGTTCACCAGCCTGTCCAAACGAAGCAATGCGCCGGGCTTGCGCAGCGGCTTTGTGGCGGGGGATGCGGCGCTGATCAAAGCTTTTTTGCTCTACCGCACCTACCACGGTGGCGCCATGAGCCCGGCGGTACAAGCCGCCAGCGTGGCCGCCTGGCACGACGAAGACCATGTGATCGACAACCGGCGCCAGTACCGCGAGAAGTTCGCCGCCGTGACACCCCTGCTGGCCCAGGTGCTGGACGTGGCCCTGCCCGACGCGGCGTTCTACCTCTGGGCTGCGGTGCCCGCCACGTTCAGCCACCGCGTGCCGGGCCTGACGGCCGACGAAGCCTTCGCCCGGCAACTGCTGGCTCAATACAATGTGACGGTTCTGCCCGGCAGCTACCTCGCCCGCGAGGCCGGTGGCCATAACCCGGGTGCCGGACGGGTGCGCATGGCGCTGGTGGCCGAAACGGCCGAATGCCTGGAAGCGGCCGCACGCATCGTTGAGTTCGTCCACCGCACGGCCTGAACCGCCCCCTCTTTCTTTCCTTTTCACCGAACCGAGACCACATGACCCAACAGCTCCAGACCCTGATCGAAACCGCCTGGGACAACCGCGCCGAACTGTCCCCCGCCTCCGCACCCAAAGAGGTCATGGACGCGGTCAACCACGTGATCGACCAGCTCAACGTCGGCCAGCTGCGCGTGGCCACGCGGGAATCGGTGGGCCAGTGGACCACCCACCAGTGGATCAAGAAAGCGGTGCTGCTCTCCTTCCGGCTGAACGACAACGAGATGTCGCGCAGCGGCGACCTGGCTTTCTACGACAAGGTCAAGACGAAGTTCAGCAACCTGAGCGAAGCCGAGATGAAGGCCACCGGCGTGCGGGTGGTGCCACCGGCCGTGGCGCGCCACGGCAGCTTCATCGCCAAGGGCGCGATCCTGATGCCCAGCTACGTGAACATCGGCGCCTATGTGGACGAAAGCACCATGGTCGACACCTGGGCCACCGTCGGCTCCTGCGCCCAGATCGGCAAGAACGTGCACCTTTCGGGTGGCGTCGGCATTGGCGGTGTGCTCGAACCCCTGCAGGCCGGCCCGACCATCATCGAAGACAACTGCTTCATCGGCGCCCGCTCCGAAGTGGTCGAAGGCGTGGTGATCGAAGAGAACTCGGT
>JALOSH010000181.1 GCA_025458545.1 Hydrogenophaga sp. | reverse complement strand
GGCGATGGCCGATGTGATCCAGAAGAACAACATAAAACCCTGATCTCCCCCGCGCCGCGCTGCGCGCGTCACCCCCTCAAGGGGACAACGCGAGCGGCCCGGCGAAGCCGGTTCCGCCGCGTTCTGGGCTATTGCTCTTCGCTCCGGATCGGCCTCGCCCCCGCACAGGCTCAACGCCTTTTGACGTTTAGGAAAGCGGCCATGTTGGCCAGTTCCACATCCAGCGCTGGGCGGTAGCCTGCGTCGTTCGGAGCCTGCCCGCTGGCATAGCCGATATCGGCACGCAGCCGCCCGTCCACCACCGCCAGATTGCCCCAGCCGATGACCTGGTCGCGCCAGAGCAGCGGCATGGCGTAGTAACCGCGCAGGCGCTTTGCGGGCGGTGTGTAGGCCTCGAAGCGGTAGGCCCAGCCCCACAGGCGCTCGAAGCGGTCGCGGTCCCAGACCACCGGGTCGAAGGGGGCGAGCAGTCGCACCCGGTCTGGTGTTTTCCAGCGGCGCGACGACGGGTCTTCGCCATCGGGCCAAAACCAGCGCACGCCGTCCACCTCCGCCTTCGGCAGGCGCTGCGTGGCACGCAGCAGCGCGGCGCGCAACTGGCCCTGCCATTGCGGCACGGCGTGCCGCAGCATGGCCACCAGCTGCCGCAGGCCAGGCTGTGGCAGCGGCGCGTACTTCATCACCAGCACATCCACCAGACGGTCCAGCGTGGCGGACACATCGTCGGGTGTGGTCTGTGGCCGGTGGGCCGCGTAGAGGCGGATGCCGCTCTCGCGCCGCGCCACGCGCAGCAGGCCGCGGTGGTGCATGGCATCCAGCAGCTGGGTGCTGGCCTTGGACCGGCCGCCGAAGCCGTTGGTGGTGTGGCCATGGGCAAAGTGCGCGTCGACCTCGCGCGGGTGGGCCTCGCCGCGCGCCTGCACGAAATGCCACACCGCTTCGGCCTGCGCCCAGCGCTCGGCGGGCCATTCGCGCAGCGCGCTACGCGGCTGCATCAGCGCGTGCAGCTCGGGCGTGACGAAGCCGTAGTTGACGAAGAAGTCCTCTTCGACCGCGAGCTGCGGGTAGCGCCGTTCCAGGTCACCGACCCGGTAACCCTGGACGCGGTGGCGCAGCGTCAGGTCCTGGGCGCGGGCGGGCGCACGGATCGGGTCGGCCTGAACAAAGCCCAGCCGCGCGAGGGCCTTGGGCAGGGTGGTCGGTGTGAACAGACTGCGCGCCACCGCGTGGCGGCGCAGGTCGGCGAGGGTGATGGCGGTCATCGGCCCATCATGCGGTATTCCAAGGAGTCTCCGGCGCGAACGGCCTTGGTCCAGGATGCGGTGGAACCGGCTTTGCTGGGCCACACGCATCGCCCCCTGGGGGGTGACGCGCGCAGCGCGGCGCGGGGGGGGTGCCTCAAAGCGCCGTGCGCAGTGTCCAGATCTCGGGGAACAGCACGACGTCCAGCATCTTGCGCAGGTAGCTCACGCCCCCCGTGCCGCCGGTGCCGCGCTTGAAGCCGATCACGCGTTCGACGGTGGTGACGTGGCGGAAACGCCAGAGGCGTCTTCCAGGTCGGTGAGTTCTTCGCCGAGCTGGTACAGGTCCCAGTGCTGCTTCGGGTCGCGGTAGACCTGCAGCCAGGCCTGCTCGACCGCTGCGCTCGCTTCGTAGGGCCGCGTCCAGTCGCGCTCGGTGTGTGAGGCCGGCACGGCGATGCCTCGGCGCGCCAGCAGGCGCAGCGCTTCGTCGTAGAGCGACGGTGCTTCGTAAGCGGCCTGCACCATCGCCAGCCGTTCGGGGCTGTGGGCGTGGGGCTTGAGCATGGCGGCGTTCTTGTTGCCCATCGCGAACTCGATGCAGCGGTACTGGAAACTCTGGAAACCGCTGGACTGTGCGAGGTAGGGGCGCAGCGCGCTGTATTCGGGCGGTGTCATGGTGGCCAGCACGTCCCAGGCATGCACCAGCTGTTCCATGATCTTGGAGACGCGCGCCAGCATCTTGAAGGCGGTGTTGAGTTCGTCGTGGGCAATGTGCTTCACCGCGGCATGCAGCTCGTGCAGCATCAGCTTCATCCAGAGTTCGCTGGTCTGGTGCTGCACGATGAACAGCATCTCGTCGTGCGCAGGCGAGAGCGGCTTCTGAGCGTGCAGGATCGCGTCGAGCTGCAGGTAGTCGCCGTAGCTCATGTCGTGGCTGAAGTCGAGCTGGGCCTTCTCGTCGCGCACGATGGCTTCGGTGGCCGAGGTGGGCGCCTGATCGTGATGAGGGCAGGTCATTGCAAATCCTTGTCGATGGTGCGGGGCACTGTTCAGCACACGCCGCGGAACCGGCTTGGCCGGGCCGTCAGCGTGGTCCCCCTGGAGGGGGAAGACGCGAAGCGGCGCAGGGGGTGATTCAAGTCACCGCATGCTTGCGGTTGAACTCGGCGCGCTGCCATTCGCCCGATTCGAGCACCTGCTTCAGGTGCTCGACCGCGTTCCACACGTCGACGAAGCCGATGTACAGCGGCGTGAAGCCAAAGCGCAGGATGTCCTGGTGCCGCCCACCGTCGCCCGCGCGGTAGTCGCCGATCACGCCGCGCGCGATCAGCGCCTGCACGATGGCGTAGGCGCCTTCGTCCTTCGTGAGGCACACCTGTGAGCCGCGTTGTGCATGGTCGCGCGGCGTCGCCAGGCCCAGGCCATGGCCGACACAGCGCTCTTCCACCAAGGCGATGAACAGGTCGGTCAGCGCCAGCGACTTCGCGCGCAGTGCCGCCATGCCGCCCAGCGGCTCGGCGGCCAGCAGCGTGTCCACGCCACAGTCCAGCGCGGCCAGGCTGATGATGGGCTGGGTGCCACACAGGTAGCGCGTGATGCCCGGCGCGGGCTGGTAGTCGGGCGTGAAGGCGAACGGCGCGGCATGGCCCCACCAGCCGGCCAGCGGCTGCCAGAAACGGTCGGCGTGTTGCGGGTTCACCCACACAAACGCCGGGGCGCCCGGGCCGCCGTTCAGGTACTTGTAGCCACAGCCGACCGCGAAGTCGGCCTTGGCGGCCGTCAAATGCACCGGCACCGCGCCCGCGCTGTGCGCCAGGTCCCACACGGTGAGGATGCCTTCGGCATGCGCGGCAGCCGTCACGGCCGCCATGTCGTGCATGGCGCCGGTGCGGTAGTTCACGTGCGTGAGCATGAGGATCGCGACCTCGGCGGTCAGCGATGCCGCGATCTCTTCGGGCTCGACCAGCACCAGTTCCATGCCGTGCTGTTTGCACAGCGCCTCGGCGATGTAGAGGTCGGTCGGGAAGTTGCTGCGCTCGCTCACGATGCGTCTTCGCTGGGGCGCGTCGGTGGCGGCGATGTGCATGGCCGCGCTCAGCACCTTGAACAGGTTGATCGAGGTGCTGTCGGTGGCCACCACCTCGCCCGCACCGGCACCGATCAGGCGGGCGATCTTGTCGCCCACCTGCTGCGGCATCTGGAACCAGCCGTTCTTGTTCCAGCTTTGGATGAGGTCGGTGCCCCATTCGCGGGTCACGGTGTCGGCCACACGCGCTGGCGTGGCGGCGGGCATCACGCCGAGCGAATTGCCATCAAGGTAGAGGGTGTCGCTGGGCATGTTGAATTGGTCGCGCAGCGAGCGCAGGGGGTCTTGGGCGTCGAGCGCCAGGCAGTCTTGTCGGGTGGTCATTCGGGTCTCTTTCGGGTCACAGTTCTCGGAGGATCGCGCGCACGGGCGAAGCGTCGGCGGTGGTCAGCTTCAGCGGCAGGGCGATCAGCTCGTAGTCGCCCTCGGGCACGTCGTCCAGCAGCAGGTTCTCCAGCACGCGCAGGCCGCGCTGGCGGATGGTTTGGTGGCTGTCCAGCGTCTTGCTGGCGGCCGGGTCGATGCTCGCGCTGTCGATGCCGATCAGCAGCACGCCGCGGTCGGCCAGCAGCGCCACGGTTTCGGGCGCGAAGGCGGGCAGCTCGTTGTCGAAGCGGTCCTGCGGCATGCGCTCGTACACGCGCACCAGCACCCGCTGGGGCAGGTCGTCCATGGCATGCGCAATGTGCTCCGGCATCACCAATGGCCCGCAGCCGATGGCATGGATCACGCGGCAGGGGCCGATGAAGGCCTGCAGGTCCACCGCGCCGATGGCCACGCCCTCGGGGTCGTAATGCAGCGGCGCGTCAGCGTGCGCGCCCACGTGCGGGCTCAGCGTGATCGCGCTCACATTGACCGGGCAGCCGGGGGCGATGGTCGCCACCCACTGCTGTGTGTAGGCGGTGTCCCCCGGGAAAACAGGCGACGCGGCGTGAACCGGAGGGGAAATGTCCCAGAGCTTTTTCATCGCCGGGCCGCCCCAAGGGGAAAAAGCGCCCCCTCGGGGGGCAGCGAGCCGCACAGCGGCGTGGCGTGGGGGTTGCTTTGCATGGTCCGGGGAAGGTAGCACCGGCCCAAAAACTGTGGTGTGGGTTATTTCCAACGGCCCGAAAAAATACTTCAGACCTCAAGCAAATACCGATCAGGGCAACGGTGGCAGGCGGGCGATCAGCACCTTCAGTGCACGGTCTGGCGAGGCATCGGCAAACGCCAACGGGTTGGGCAGGCGCTGTTCGACCACCAGGCTGGGCGCCTCGGCTGCCAATAGATCGCGCAAAAACGGCTCGGGCAGCTCCGGCGCGTTCAGGCAGAGCAGGGCGTGCCCGCCGGGCTTGAGCAGATCGGGCAGGCGGCGCAGCAGGCGCGACCAGTCTTTGGTGGCCACGAAGCTGCCCTTCTGAAAGCTCGGCGGGTCGGCGATCACCAGGTCGTAAGGTCCCATGCGGCTGACCTTGCCCCAGGAGCTGAACAGGTCGTGTGCGAGGAACTGGGCGCCGCTGGTGATGCCGTTGAGCTGGTGGTTTTGCTGGCCGGTGGTGAGCGCGGGCTGAGCCATGTCGATGTTGACCACCGCCTTGGCCCCGCCTTGCAGCGCGGCCACGGAAAACGAGCAGGTGTAGGCAAACAGGTTGAGCACCTTGGCGCCCCGCGCGTGTGCGCGCACCCAGCGGCGGCCTTCGGCCATGTCGAGAAACAGGCCGTGATTCTGTCCGCGCAGCAGGTTCACCCGGTACTTCGCGCCGTCCTCGGTGACCAGGTGCGGCTCGGGCACCGAGCCGGTCAGCACCGTGGTTTCGCTGCGGCCTTCAAGGCGGGTCTGCAACACGGCGTTGAGGGGCTGATCGGTCGCCAGCTGCGCGTGGCGGGCCTGCAGTGCGGCGGTCAGTGTGGCCTTCTCGTCGTCCGACACCTGGCCGAATCGGGTGAGCAGCCAGACCGGTGGGAAGGCGTCCAGCGTCCAGGCCTCACAGCCCGGGTGCAGGCCGCCACGGCCGTGGAACAGCCGTTGCGCGTCGCTGGGCATGACGGCGCTGGCGATGGTGTCGAGCAGGGCTTGCATGGGCGGGCGTTTCAGAGGGACGTGTCGTTGCCGAGCACGGGCAGGCCGTGGCGGGCGCGGGCTTTGTTGCAGGCGTAGCTGCCTTCGGTCAGTTCGTGGCAGGGGGCGGGGCGCTGACCGTAGATGGTGCAGCCCACCGAAACGCCCACCGTGCCGCTGAGCGCCACGCAGCGGATCGGCACTTCACCGGTGCCCTGCATGCGGCAGGTGGCACCGTTGACCGGTTCGGTGAGTGCGGCGGGTACCGCGCCACCGCCATCGTCGAGTTCGTAGACCGAGAACTCCACACGGTAGGCGGCACAGCAGGCGCCGCAGCGCTGGCATTCGGACATGGCGCTCAGTGCCCGGGCAGCGGCGGCAAGCCGTGGCGGCGGCGGGCCTGGGCGCAGGCATCGCTGCCTTCTTCGAACTCGCGGCAGGGGCTGGGCCGCCATTCGTAGATGCCGCAGGTGGCTTTCTCGCCCACCGGGCCGTAGAGCGCCGCGCAGCGCGGGCGGCCGTGGTCGGTGCCGCGCATGCGGGCGGTGTGGTCGGTGACCGGTACCCACAGGCCATCGGGCACGCTGCCGCCTTGCGCCTGGGTCTCGTAGACCGAGAAGTCCACACGGAAGCTGGCGCAGCAGGCGCCGCAGGTGGTGCAGGCGCTCACTGGAGCACCCTCCGTGCTGTGCACTGCGGGGCTGAGCGCCTTGGGAGCGGCCCGGCGGCGCTCATGCGGGTGGGGTCGACGCGATGCGGGCGATGCGCCGCAGCAGGCGCCCGCGGATCAGGCCGCTCACCGGGCGGATCGCATACCAGTAGGGGGCGAAGCGGCGGCGTTGTGCTTCGTCCGGGCATTGCACGCGGGTGTGGGTCACCAGCTGGCAGCGCTGGTGGTCCAGCGGTTCGACGCAGACGTTGAGCACCAGCCGCGGCTGGTCGGTCATGGCCATGAACGCGGCGGTGTCGGCGATGCGGCGCAGGCCGTAGTCCATCTGCCAGAAGCGGCCGGCCAGACCAAAGGCCACCTCGCGCTCTGGCGCCTGGCCCAGCAGGGTGAAGCTGTGAAAGCCGAACGGGCGCGAGGGCAGGGCGTTGCGCGAGAGGCCGACCGCGCGCAACAGGCGGCCGGGCGTTTCGCGCAAGGCAATGGCTCGGGCAATCAGCGGATCGTCAGCGCTCAGCCCGGGCACGATGCTGGCATAGGCGCGGGCAGGTGACACACCCTCCAGCACCAGCGCATGCCGTTCACCGAACTGCCAGTGCGGCAGCAGGCGGTTCATCAGTTCCATGGGTCGGCTGCGCTCAGGCCAGCCG
>JALOSH010000012.1 GCA_025458545.1 Hydrogenophaga sp. | reverse complement strand
CAGCTCGGTGCCCGGCCCGCGAAACGCGAGCACGGCCACCCGGTCGCGCCGCACATAACACTCGGCCAGCAGCAGCTCCACCGCGCCCTTGGTCTCGGCCAGCCGGTGCAGCGCGGCCGAGCCCGAGGCGTCCACCACGAACACGGTGGTGGTGGGGCGGTGCTGGCGGTAGCGCACGATGTGGAAGTCTTCGCGCCGCACCTGGATGCGCGTCTGCCCGGGACTGGCCTGCTGGCGCAAGCGTTGCCAAGGCGCGGCTGCGCGTAGAGTTTCGAGAACGTGCAGGCGCGCGCCAGACCGGGGCTCGCCACGCCGCGTGCCGACCGGGCGGCCCCGGTGCTGGTGCTTCATGGCCGCGCCCGAACGGCCGGCCGCGGCCGCGCGGGCCTGCCGGTCCTGGCCCATCTGCAACGCGGCCAGCAGGCCGGGCGGGATGGCCGCGCGCACGGCCTCGACCAGGCGGTCTTCCATCGCCTGCAGGGTGGCGTTCGGGTCGGGTGGCGGTTCGGCGGCGCTGTCGTCGGTCGGTGCTTCGGCGGGCGGCTGATCCTGCGGTTGTTCCGCGTCCGCGTCCGCGTTTTGCGTTTCTTGCGGTGAGGAGTCGTTGGCGGGTGGCTCGGCATCGGCCGGTGGTTCGGCGCTGGGCATGCGCGTGGCGCGCGGCGCCAGCACCAGGCTGGCCGCCAGCGTGGCATGGGTTTCGTCCACCGCGTCCAGACCCGCCAACGCGGCGGCGGCGCGGGCGGCGCGCAGGGCCAGCAGCGGCGCGCGCAGCGAGTCCACGCCCCACACCAGCGATGCGGCGCACAGGCTTTGCAACACGGCGTCCGGCACGCTCACCTGGTTCAAGCGCTCGCGCGCTGACGCGATGTCGGCAGCCCGCCAGTGCACCGGTTCTTCACCGGCAGGCGCAGGGTCCAGCAGCAGGTGAAAAGCCAACCGGTCCAGCAGGGCGGCGGGCATGCGTTCTTCGTCGCTGGCACCTTCGTCCAGCGCCACCACAGCGATCCGCGCCGGGCAACGTTCGGTCAGGCCGTCGCGCTCCAGCGCCACCTGGTGGGTGTCCAGCGCAGCGGCCAGGTGCGATGCCGTGCCGGGGCTCACCCGCTCGGCCATGGCCAGCAGCAAAAAGCCGCCATCGGCACGCGCCAGCAGACCGCGCTGCGCCACCGGGCGGCCCGCGTGCAGCGTGGCCGACAGGTCCAGCCCGCCGAGCAGGGCGGTGTCGCTGGCGCTGAGTGGCACGCGCAGAAAGGGTGTTGATTCAGGCAGCAGACTGCGCAGCAGCAAAAGCCACGCATCGCGCAATGGGCCGGGCGCCGCGCGCAAAGCGGCGCCGCCCAGGCTCACCGGATCCACCGCCAGCAGCGCCGCCGCGAGCGCCGCGCGTGCGCTCAGACCGGGAGGCGCAAGGGAGTTCATCTCAATCGCGCTGCCGGAGCGCGATCCGCAACGCAGGAAGCAACGGCGACCGGGGGCACCGAGGAACCGGCTTTGCCGGGCCTCTGGTGCCGCCCCCCTTGGGGGGGTGACGCGAAGCGGCGCGGGGGGGTCACTTCAACAGCTCTTCCACTGCGCGCTCCACGCGCACGGTCGATCCGGCGTTGTCCAGCGGGTTGCGGCGCAGCCGGTGGCGCAGGGCCGGGCCAGCCACGCGACGGAAATGCGCGTCGGCGACAGTGGCGTCGCCTTGCAAGGCGGCCAGTGCGCGCGCGGCGCGGATCAGCGTCAGGTCGCCGCGCAGGCCGTCGGTGCCCAGTGCCATGCACAGGGCGGCGGCGCGCTCGCGCGCGGCGTCGGGAATGGCCACCTCGGCCAGGCGCGCGCGGGCCGCCACCAGTTTGCGGCGGATGCGCTCGTCTTCCTTCTTCCACTGCGCGATGAACGCCTCGCGGTCCTGCTCGAACGCGTCGCGGCGCTTCACCACCTCCACCCGCTCGGCCAGCAATTCGGGCGTTTTCACTTCCACCGACAGACCGAAGCGGTCCAGCAACTGCGGGCGCAGCTCGCCTTCTTCCGGGTTGCCGCTGCCCACCAGCACGAAGCGAGCCGGGTGGCGCACCGACAGGCCTTCGCGCTCCACCACGTTTTCGCCCGCCTGGGCCAGCAGGCCGGGCTCGAAGGCTTTCACGCCCTGCGACAGCGCGCGCTCCAGGTCGAGCGCACCGACCACCCGGTCTTCGGTGGCGCCCAGCGGCAGGTCGACCACCGGCACCGGGATCAGGTGCGACTTGGGCGCCGTGCCCGCGGGTCGCAGCGCCGCGCAGTCGGCGCAGCGGCTGGCGCCGTCGGCCGGATCGCAGCCGTAGCGGCAGCCCGTCACGGCCTTGATTTTGGGCAGCAGCGCGGCCAGGGCGCGCACCGCGGTCGATTTGCCGGTGCCGCGGTCGCCGAGCACCAGCACCCCGCCGATGCTCGGGTCGATGGCGGCGATCAGGATCGCGGTTTTCATCTCGTCTTGGCCGACGATGGCAGAAAAAGGGAAGGCTTGGGCCATGCGGGCCAGTATGGCACAGGCGGGCTGCCTGCATCAAAGTGACATGCATGGGTGTCATTAATTGATGACACATCGCTGACCCGCCGAGGTTTTTTTCGGGCCAATCGATCAAAGCACCCCGATCGCGCCCCAATACAGTGCGTTCAGCGGGTTTTTCCCCTGGGCTCGTCAAAAACCGTGGCGTGGCTGCTGCTGAGTTCTGCGTGCCATCGATCGATGCGCCGAAGGTGTCCGTCTTGCGCCAGGCTGCGCAGCGTGCGGGCGACCGACTCGCGCGAGGTTCCCAGCAGTCCCGCCAGGGCAACATGGGTGGGCAGGCGCACCGTCTGGCTGCCTTGTTCTTCGCTCAACAGCAGCAGCGTGTTGACCAGCTGGCGCTGCAGGCCACTCAGCCGCACGACCTGACCCCAGTCGGCCAGCCGCGCCCAGGTCTGGGCCATGCCCGCCAGCAGAGCGCTCAGCAATGCGCCGTCGGCCGGGCCCTGCCCGCGCAGCGCTGCGGCGGGGATTTCACACACCCGACCCGGCGACAGCGCCTGTGCGCTGCTGGCCGCGGGCTCGTCGAGCAGTCCGCCATGGTCCAGCAGATGGCCGCGCCCGAGCAAGGCCACCGGACGCTCCACAAGGTCCGGGCCCCGGCGGCTGAGCATCACGGTGCCCAGCTTGATGGCGTGCAGCACCTCCAGGCCCGCGCCCTGGACTTGCAGCCGAGCCCCCTTGGCGAAATCCACCTCCCGGATCGTCGGGTCCAGCCGTTCCAGGTGGATCGTCGGCAACTGGCCGATGCGGCAAACCTGGCGCGCGGCGCAGCGCTGGCAGCGCAGGGTTGGGCCGTGGCCTGAGCCTTGGGGGTTGGGCGCCTTGGTATTGGGCATGGAGCGGAGCAGCGAGCAACGTGGGGTGGGCCGGTCGCTGCAGAAGCGTGGTGGCCGCTGCAGCGAAACGTGCGGCCGTTTCCTGGCAACCGTCACCCGTTCATCGGCAGATCGGTGCAGGAATGAACCCACCTGGTCAGCACCGAGCGCTTGCCGGAGCCTGTCGACGAACTGCGATGGGCGTCACATTGCCTGCACAAACCAAGGCTGGGCCGCGCATTTGTTGATCTGGTGCAAAGGTATTCAGTCCCCCTGGGGTTAACCTCCTCAAAGTACGTCAGTTGTATCTGTCTGATGTGTACCTTTGGACCACTTGCTTCACCATGCCATCCCCCCGCGACGCCCAGCACCCGCTCGCCTTGCGTGCCAGCCCATCGCTCACCGAAGGGGACTCCACCGGGGGCTCGTGGGGGCGCGACGATCCGTCCCTGGCCGTGCGGCTGGCATCGGCCGAACAGACCTTGCGCGACATTTCCCATGCGCTGGCCCACGATCTGCGCACTTCGTTGCGCCACGTCGCCAGCTATGCGCAGTTGCTGAGCGACCCGGCACACGCCGGCCAGTCTGAGCAAAGCGCCCGCCTGGCACTCAAGGTGCTGGAGGCCAGCCGCCGTTTGCAACGGTTGATGGAGTCGGTGGCGGCCCTGGCCCGCCTGCAGGCGGTCGACCTGCAGCCCGAGGTGGTGGACATGGCGGCCATGGTGCGTTCGGTGGTCCGGGAACTGGACGACCGGGGAGGGGGTGTTCGGGTGGCTTGCCGCGTGGCGCAGCACCTGCCGCCGGCCCGCGCCGACGCCCTGTTGCTGCGCCGTGTCTGGCAGGAATTGCTGGACAACGCCTGGCGCCATTCGCTCAGCCACGCGGCGCCCTGCATCGACGTGCACTGTGAACCCGTGCCCGGTGGGAGCGCTTATTTTGTGCACGACAACGGGCTGGGCTTTGATCCGGAAAAGACCGCCGAGCTGTTTGGCTTGTTCCACCGCGCCCAGAGCGCGCCGTCACCGGGCCTGGGCCTGGGGCTGGCCATGGTGCGGCGCATCGTCGAGTGCCATGGGGGCCGCGTGTGGGCCACCGCCCGCCCCGGAGAGGGGGCCAGTTTCGGGTTCAGCCTGCCCGATCAGGGCGGGTGAAGTTCGTCTCGCGGGCCGCCCGCCACAAGAGAACGGGCAAATCGGCCTTGCCCAGCGTGGGGCGGATCTTCCAGCTGCGGTGGCCGCCGGCTTCGATCTTGTCGAGGATGCGCAGTCCACCCTGAACCACCAGCCGCAGTTCCCAGCCGGCGCGTCCGGGCACGCGCAGCGCCAGCGGGCTGCCTTGTTGCATGAGCTGCCGGGCCTGGTCGCACAAGTCGCGCACCAGCGCCCGGCAGCGGGCTTCTTGATCGGCATCCTGCTCGCCGGTGAGATCCAGCGGGTTGAGCCGATGGCGCTGCAGTGCGTCGGACGGCAGGTAATTGCGCCCGCGCGGCAAGTCCACGCCGATGTCCTGCCAGAAGTTGATGAGTTGCAACGCGCTGCACACCGCGTCGCTCTGGCGCAGTGAGGGCTGGTCGTCGATGCCGTACAGGTGCAGCAGCAGCCGACCCACCGGGTTCGCCGACAGCCGGCAGTAGGCCAGCAACTCGGCCGCATCCGCATAGCGGTGGCCGCTGTCGGTGTGCCGCACATCCTGCTCGAACGCGCTGAGCAGGTCGTGCAGCAGCGCACCGGGCAAGCGGTGATCGTGAGCAGACCGGGCGAGCGGGCCGAACACCTCGGGCCACGGGCCGGTCGGCTTCCCCTGCAGACACCGCTCCAGCCCGGTGCGGTAGATCGCCAGTTGGTCCAGCCGCTCGCTGGCGCTGGCGTCGCCCTCATCGGCAAGGTCGTCGGCGGTGCGGGCAAAGTGGTAGATCGCCATCACCGCGGGCCGCAGGGCGGGCGGGCAGAGCCACGAAGCGACCGGAAAGTTTTCATAGTGCCCAACACCTGCCGTCAGGGGCGTCACCGCGCTGTCGGTGGTCGGGCTTGAACGGTCGGCGGTCGGTGGGGCGGTCATCGGGCGGTTGCAGGTTCTGGCAGTGGATTGTGCGGTGGGCCAGAAGGTCCGGGCACAGTGGAGCGTGTCGGATGGACCTCAACCGGTCATTTTTATGCACTACAATTTTGATTACTAACCGGTCAGTCATTAAAGTGGAGGCCGGTCAGCGCCTTCAGCCTACCCGGTCCCCAGCTGTTGATCTTCTTGCCCAGAACATGAAAACCCCTCAGATCGTCTTCGTCTCCGTGGTCGTTGCGCTGCTGGCCGCTTGCTCCCGACCCGAACCGCCGGCCGAACCGATCCGCTCGGTGAAGCTGCTCACGGCGGGTGTCGCGGCGGTCGCGGCGCAGCAGGAATACGCCGGCGACGTGCGGGCACGTGTGGAGTCCCGGCTGGGGTTTCGCGTCGGGGGCAAGCTGGTGCAGCGCCCGGCCGAGGTGGGTCAGCGCGTGCGAACCGGCCAGCTGCTGGCCCAGATCGATGCCAGCGACCTCGCCCTGGCGAGCCAGGCGGCGCAAGCCCAGGTGAGCGCCGCACAAACCCAGCGCGATCTGGCCGCGGCCGATTTGAAGCGTTTCACCGATCTGAGGGCGCAGGGATTTGTGAGTGGCGCCGAGATCGAGCGCCGCCAGGCCACGCTGCAGGCCGCCGAAGCCAGCCTGCGCCAGGCGCTGGCACAGGGCGCGGTGCAAGGCAACCAGGCCGGCTACGCGCGTCTGCTCGCCGATGGCGCTGGCGTGGTGGTCGGGGTGGAGGCCGAAGTGGGGCAGGTGGTGGCGGCCGGCACGCCGGTGGTGCGCGTGGCCCGAGACGGGGCGCGCGACGTGGTGTTCGCCGTGCCCGAGGACCGGGTGTCGGCTTTGCGGCTGGGGCAGTCGGCGAAGGTGCGGCTGTGGGCAGCGTCCGCAGAGGGTGTTGCATCCACCCTCAACGGCACGGTGCGTGAGGTGGCGGCCAGCGCCGACCCGATCACGCGCACCTACCAGGTTCGGTTGAGCTTGCCGCCCGAGGTGGCGGTACCGCTGGGTGCAACCGCCTATGTGTCGCTGCCCGATGGGGCCGACCGCCCGGCGGCGATCCGGCTGCCCACCAGCGCCCTGGTGCAGTCACCGGGCAACGCACCCGGTTCTTCGGTCTGGGTGTTCGACGCCACCAGCAGCACCGTGCACCTGCGCCCGGTGGTGCTGGCCGGAGCGGATGGCAACGACATGCTGGTGGTCTCTGGCCTGAAGCCGGGTGAAGAGGTGGTGGCCGCGGGCGTGCACGTGCTGTCGCCGGGCCAGAAGGTGACGCGCTTCGATGGCGCACGAGTGAACTGAGGACCGGCATGCCACCCGACGCTACCCACGCCGCCGAAGCCGCGCAGACTTCCTGGGTCTCCCGGCTCAACCTCTCGCAGTGGGCACTGGACCACCAGGCCTTCACCCGCTACCTCATGATCGTGCTGATGCTGCTGGGCGTGACGGCCTACTTCCAGCTCGGTCAGGACGAAGACCCGCCGTTCACCTTTCGGGCCATGGTGGTGCAGGCCTATTGGCCAGGCGCCACGGCGCAGCAGATGGCCGAGCAGGTGACCGACCGGTTGGAGAAGACGCTCCAGGAAGTGCCTTACGCCGACAAGATCCGCAGCTACTCCAAACCCGGTCAGTCGCTGATCATCTTCCAGATCAAGGACTCTTCGCCGCCCGAAGAGGTGCCGCAGGTCTGGTACACCACCCGCAAGAAGCTGGGTGACATGCGCGGCACGCTGCCGGCCGGTGTGCAGGGGCCGTTCTTCAACGACGAATTCGGCGACGTGTTCGGTGTCATCTACGCCCTGCAGGGCGAGGGCTTCACGCCGGCCGACAAGAAACAGGTGGCCGACGATGTGCGCCAGCGGCTGCTGCGCGTGAAGGACGTCAACAAGGTCGAGCTGTTCGGTGTGCAGGACGAAAAGCTGTTCGTCGAAATCTCGCAGAAGCGCCTGGCCGTGCTCGGGCTCGACATGGCGCAGGTGCTGGCGTCCATCGGCCAGCAAAACGCCATCGAGTCCGCCGGTGTGGTGCAGGCTCCGCTGGACGTGGTGCAGGTGCGGGTGAGCGGCGCCTTCAACTCGGTCGATCAGCTGCGTGCCTTGCCGATCCGCGCCGCCAACGGCACGCAGATTCGTCTGGGCGACATCGCCGAGATCGGCCTGGGGCATGTGGATCCGGCGCAAGTGCTGGTGCGACACAAGGGCAAGGACAGCATCGCCCTGGGCATCTCCATGTCCAAGGGCGGCGACATCATTGCGCTGGGCAAGGCACTGGACGCGGCCATGGTCGGCATCGAAGCGACGCTGCCCGCCGGCATGCAGCTGGTGCAGGTGCAGGACCAGCCCGCCGCCGTGAGCCGCTCGGTCAACGAGTTCATCAAGGTGCTGATCGAGGCCGTGGTGATTGTGTTGGCCGTGAGCTTTCTGGCACTCGGTTTGCACCGTCGCGAGGGCGGCAAAGGCTTGGGCCGCTACATCCTCGACGTGCGGCCCGGCCTGGTCGTCTTCATCACCATTCCGCTGGTGCTGGCCATCACCTTCCTGGCCATGCGCTACTGGGGCATTGGCCTGCACAAGATTTCGCTCGGCTCGCTGATCATCGCGCTGGGCCTGCTGGTGGACGACGCGATCATTGCGGTGGAGATGATGGTGCGCAAGCTGGAGGAGGGCTACTCCATGATGAAGGCCGCGACCTTCACCTGGGACGCCACGGCCATGCCCATGCTGACCGGCACGCTGATCACGGCCGCCGGTTTCCTGCCGATCGGCATCGCCCAGTCGACGGTGGGCGAATACACCTTTGCCATCTTTGCGGTCACGGCGATTGCGCTGGTCCTGTCGTGGTTTGTGGCGGTGATGTTCGTGCCCTACCTGGGTGTGAAGCTGCTCAAGGTCAAACCCCATGTGGGTCCGGTCCATGAGGTGTTCGACGGACCGTTTTACGTGCGCTTTCGCGCCCTGGTGGACTGGTGCGTGGACCACCGCTGGATCACCATCGGCCTGACGATCGCCACCTTTGTGCTGGGCATGCTCGGCATGGGCCAGGTGCAGCAGCAGTTTTTCCCGGACTCCAACCGCCCGGAAATCCTGGTGGACATTTGGCTGCCCGAGGGCAGCAGCATGGCCGCCAACAACGCGGTGGCGCGCCGCCTGGAAACGCGCTTGGCCGAAGAACCCGGGGTCACCAGCGTCAGCACCTGGGTGGGCTCGGGGGTGCCGCGGTTCTACCTGCCGATCGACCAGATCTTTCCGCAGAGCAATGTGTCCCAACTGATCGTGCTGCCCGAGGATCTGAAGACCCGGGAGGTTTTGCGCAAGAAACTGCCTGCGCTGTTGGCCACCGAGTTCCCCGAGGTGCGAGGTCGGGTGAAGTTGTTGGCCAACGGTCCTCCTGTTCCGTACCCGGTGCAGTTTCGTGTCGTCGGACCCGATCCGGCGGTGTTGCGCACGCTGGCCGACGAGGTGAAGCTGGCGATGCGCCAGAACCCCAACACCCGCGGCGTGAACGACAACTGGAACGAATCGGTCAAGACCTTGCGGCTGGAAGTGGACCAGGCCAAGGCGCGTGCGCTGGGTGTGTCCAGCCAGTCCATTGCGCAGGCCGCGCGCACCTTGCTCAGCGGCAGCACCGTGGGCCAGTACCGCGACGGTGACAAGCTGATCGACATCGTCTTGCGCCAGCCGCTGCAGGAGCGCGACGCCATCACCAGCCTGGGCCATGCCTACTTGCCTACGGCCAACGGCAAGAGCATCCCCTTGCTGCAAATCGCCCGCCCGGTGTTTGACTGGGAACCGGGCGTGATGTGGCGGGAAAACCGGGAGTACGCGATAACCGTCCAGAGCGATGTGGTGGACGGCCTGCAGGGCGCCACCGTCACCGGCGAGCTGTTGCCGGGCATGCAGCAGATCAGCGCCAGCTGGCTCGCCCAGGGGCTCAACGGCTACCGGGTCGAGGTGGCCGGTGCGGTGGAAGAGAGCAGCAAGGGCTCGTCGTCCATCGCGGCGGGCCTGCCCATCATGCTGTTCATCACCTTCACCCTGCTCATGCTCCAGCTGCAGAGCTTCAGCCGTTCGCTGCTGGTGTTCCTGACCGGTCCGCTGGGGCTGGCTGGCGTGGCTGGGGCGCTGTTGCTGCTCGACCGGCCCTTCGGTTTTGTGGCGCTGCTCGGCGTGATCGCGCTCATGGGCATGATCCAGCGCAATTCGGTGATCCTGATCGACCAGATCGAACAGGACCGCGCACGGGGTGTGCCGGCCTGGGAAGCGGTGGTCGAGGCGTCGGTGCGGCGCATGCGCCCCATCGTCCTCACCGCGGCGGCGGCGGTGCTGGCGATGATCCCGCTCTCCCGCAGCGTGTTCTGGGGTCCGATGGCGGTGGCCATCATGGGCGGTCTGATCCTGGCCACGGTGCTGACCCTGCTGGCCTTGCCGGCCATGTACGCCGCGTGGTTCCGCATACGGCGAGAGCCGGTGGCTCAGCAGCTACAATAGAAGGTTGCCGTCTGTGGAGCCCATGGGCGCGCTTTTCAGGCGCGCGGGTGGCGAAATTGGTAGACGCACCAGGTTTAGGTCCTGACGCCAGCAATGGTGTGGGGGTTCGAGTCCCCCCCCGCGCACCACCGAACGGACAAACACACCCTCACCGGTCAGCCAGAGTGGCTGGTTGACCGACATCCATCTGGAGAAAGCCATGACCGTGACTGTTGAAACCCTGGAAAAGCTCGAGCGCAAGATCACGCTGACGCTGCCGGCCGACCTGATCCAGAACGAGGTGACCAAGCGCCTGAAAGAAGTGGCCCGCAAGGTCAAGATGGACGGTTTCCGTCCTGGCAAGGTGCCCATGAGCGTGGTGGCCCAGCAGTACGGCTACTCGGTGCACTACGAAGTCATGAACGACAAGGTGGGCGAGGCTTTCGCCAGCGCTGCCAACGAAGCCAAGCTGCGCGTTGCCGGCCAGCCCAAGATCACCGAGAAAGAAAACTCACCCGAAGGCCAGCTGGCGTTTGACGCGGTGTTCGAGGTTTATCCCGAGGTCAAGATTGGCGACCTGACGACGGCTGAGGTGGAGAAAATCTCCGCTGACGTGACCGACGCCGCCATCGACCGCACGCTCGACATCTTGCGCAAGCAGCGCCGCAGCTTCGCCCAACGTGCACAAGACCAGGTCGCCACAGACGGCGACCGCGTCACCATCGACTTTGCCGGCAAGATCGAGGGCGAAGCCTTCGAAGGCGGCAAGGCCGAAGCCTTCCAGTTCATCGTCGGCGACGGCCAGATGCTCAAGGAGTTCGAAGACGCGGTGCGCGGCATGAAGTCTGGCGAATCCAAGACCTTCCCGCTCGCCTTCCCGGCCGAATACCACGGCAAGGACGTGGCCGGCAAGACCGCCGACTTCCTGGTCACGGTGAACAAGATCGAAGCTGCGCACCTCCCTGAAGTCGACGAAGCCCTGGCCAAGTCGCTCGGCATTGCCGAAGGCACGGTGGAAGCCCTGCGCGCCGACATCAAGAAAAACCTGGAGCGCGAAGTCAAGCAGCGCCTGCAGGCTCGCAACAAGCAGGCGGCCATGGACGCACTGGCTGCCAAGGCCGAGCTCGATCTGCCCCGTTCCATCGTGCAGTCCGAGCTGGACCGCCTGGTGGAAGGTGCCCGCGCCGATCTCAAGCAGCGTGGCGTGAAAGACGCCGAGAAGGCACCGATCCCCGACGACCTGTTCCGCCCGCAGGCCGAGCGCCGCGTGCGCCTGGGTCTGGTGGTGGCCGAGCTGGTGCGCGCCCATGAACTGCATGCCAAGCCCGAGCAGATCAAAGCCCACATTGAAGAACTCTCCGCTTCCTACGAAAAGCCGGCCGATGTGGTGCGCTGGTACACCAGCGATAACCGCCGTATGGCCGAAGTCGAAGCCATCGTGATCGAAAACAACGTGACCGAGTACGTGCTGTCCCAGGCCAAGATCATCGACAAGGCCATCGGCTTTGACGAACTGATGGGCCAGGCCTGATCAGCCCAGCGGCCAGAGAGCGGGTTTTGGAGAGAAGGGCGGGCCAACCGCCCTTTTTTTGTGCCCGGTCTTGTGTTTCGCCATCGGCATGCCATCTGCAGATGGCGAGCACTCCCAATGACCACCGATCCAAAGCCGCAGCCCCGAGACGACTTTGGGAGGTTGGTTACAGTAGATACATGACAGGCTTCAACACATGGAGAAATACATGAGCGGAATGGACATTCAAGGTTTGGGCATGGTGCCCATGGTGATCGAAACGTCGGGCCGCGGCGAGCGCGCCTACGACATCTACTCCCGGCTGCTCAGGGAGCGTGTGATTTTTCTGGTGGGCGAGGTCAACGACCACTCGGCCAACCTGGTGGTGGCCCAGCTCTTGTTTCTGGAGAGCGAGAACCCCGACAAGGACATTTCGTTCTACATCAACTCGCCCGGCGGATCGGTGAGCGCCGGCATGGCGATCTACGACACCATGAACTTCATCAAGCCCGACGTGTCCACCCTGTGCTGCGGATTCGCCGCCAGCATGGGCGCGTTCCTGCTGGCCGCAGGCGCCAAGGGCAAGCGCTTTTCGCTGCCCAACTCGAAGATCATGATCCACCAGCCCTCGGGTGGCAGCCGCGGTCAGGCGACCGAGATCGAGATCCAGGCGCGCGAAATCCTCAAAACCCGCGAGCAACTCAACAAGATCCTGGCGGAACGCACCGGCCAGCCGCTGGACCGCATCGCCCGCGACACCGAGCGCGACTACTACATGTCGGCCACCGAATCGGCCGAATACGGCTTGATCGACAAGGTGATCGAGAAGCGCCCCAGCGCCGCGTGAGTAAAAACAAGCCAGTTTCGACCGGAAACATGCCGAATTGGACCAAAAGCAGCGCTTTTCGGCCCATCGGCACACCCTTGGCTTGAACTATCATTTGGTTTCCGTCCCCGACCGACTTCCCTGATCTCTCCACTCCATGGCCGACAAAAAAGCCGCCTCCGGTGAAAAAGCGCTCTACTGCTCGTTTTGCGGCAAGAGCCAGCACGAGGTGAAGAAGCTGATCGCCGGTCCTTCGGTGTTCATCTGCGACGAATGCATCGAACTGTGCAACGACATCATCCGCGACGAACTGCCTGGCCTGGAGTCGGTGAAAGCCTCGGGCGATGAGGTGCCGACACCGGCCGAACTCAAGGCCAATCTCGACGGTTATGTGATCGGCCAGGATGGCGCCAAAAGGGCGCTGGCCGTGGCGGTTTACAACCACTACAAACGCCTGCGCCACAAAGGCCAGGCCCGCAAGGACGACGTGGAACTCGCCAAGAGCAACATCTTGCTCATCGGCCCCACCGGTTCTGGCAAGACACTGCTGGCGCAGACCATGGCGCGCATGCTGAATGTGCCGTTTGTGATGGCCGACGCCACCACGCTGACCGAGGCCGGTTATGTGGGTGAAGACGTCGAGAACATCGTGGCCAAGCTGCTGCAGAGCTGCAATTACGACGTGGAACGTGCGCAGCAGGGCATCGTCTACATCGACGAGATCGACAAGATCACCCGCAAGTCCGACAACCCATCCATCACCCGCGACGTGTCGGGCGAGGGCGTGCAGCAGGCGCTGTTGAAGCTGGTGGAAGGCACCATGGCCAGCGTGCCGCCGCAAGGTGGCCGCAAGCACCCGAACCAGGATTTTCTGCAGGTCGACACCACCAACATCCTGTTCATCTGCGGCGGCGCCTTTGCCGGACTGGAGAAGATCATCGAAAACCGCACCGAAGCCTCGGGCATGGGTTTCAGTGCGGTGGTCAAGAGCAAGCAGCAGCGCAGCCTGACCGATTCCTTCAAGGAAATCGAACCCGAAGACCTGATCAAGTTCGGCCTGATTCCTGAGCTGGTCGGCCGTGTGCCGGTGATCGCCGCGCTGGCCGAACTGAGCGAAGAGGCGCTGGTCGAAATCCTGACGGAACCGAAGAACGCGGTGGTCAAACAGTTTTCGCGCCTGTTGTCGATGGAGGGTGCAGAGCTGGAGGTTCGCCCGGCGGCGCTCAAAGCCATCGCCCGCAAGGCACTGGCGCGCAAGACCGGCGCACGCGGTCTGCGCTCCATACTGGAAAACGCACTGATCGACACCATGTTCGATCTGCCCAGCATGAACAATGTCGAAAAGGTGGTGGTGGACGAGTCCACCATCGAAGAGAACAAACCACCCTTGCTGGTGTACCGCGAGGCGGCCAAGCAGGCCTGAGCGGTGGAGCCCCGGTCCAGTCATGGCACGGGACACACGAACCATGCGCCCGACCCCGTTCGCCCGCATGCATCCCAGCCCCTTTTGTTGAGGTCTCAAAATGTCCGGTCAAACCCCTTTGCCCAGCACGCCGGTTGATCTGCCTCTGTTGCCCTTGCGCGACGTGGTGGTCTTTCCGCACATGGTGATTCCGCTGTTCGTGGGCCGCCCCAAGAGCATCAAGGCGCTGGAGTCGGCCATGGAAACCGAGCGCCGCATCATGCTGGTGGCGCAAAAGGCCGCTGCCAAAGACGAACCGTCCACCGAGGACATGTTCGAGATGGGCTGCGTCGCCACCATCCTGCAGATGTTGAAGTTGCCCGACGGCACGGTCAAAGTGTTGGTCGAGGGTGTGCAGCGCGCCAAAGTGCTGTCCATTCATGACGGCGAAAGCCATTTTGTGGCCAGCGTCACGCCGGTCGATCCGGCGGTCGAGCGCGCCGAGATGAAGTCCACCGAGCTGGAAGCCTTGCGCCGCGCTGTGATGCAGCAGTTCGACCAGTACGTCAAACTCAACAAGAAAATTCCGTCCGAGATCCTCACTTCGATCTCCAGCATCGATGATCCGGGCCGTCTGGCCGACACCATCGCCGCCCACCTGCCACTCAAGCTCGAGTCCAAGCAGGTGGTGCTGGACCTGGATCCAGTGAACAAGCGCCTGGAGAACCTGTTCGAGCAACTCGAACGCGAGGTCGACATCCTGAACGTCGACAAGAAGATCCGTGGTCGCGTCAAGCGCCAGATGGAAAAGAACCAACGCGATTTCTACCTCAACGAGCAGGTCAAGGCGATCCAGAAAGAGCTCGGCGAAGGTGAGGAAGGCGCCGACATTGAAGAGATCGAGAAGAAGATCAAGGCAGCCCGCATGCCCGCTGAAGCGCGCAAAAAGGCCGACGCCGAGTTCAAGAAACTCAAGCTGATGTCGCCCATGTCGGCCGAAGCCACCGTGGTGCGCAACTACATCGATGCGCTGGTGGCGCTGCCCTGGAGCAAGAAGACCAAGATCAAGCACGATCTGGCGCATGCCGAGGCCGTGCTCAACGAGGACCACTACGGCCTGGACAAGGTCAAGGACCGCATCCTCGAATACCTCGCGGTGCAGCAGCGGGTGGACAAGGTCAAGGCGCCGATCCTGTGCCTGGTCGGACCACCCGGCGTGGGCAAGACGTCGCTGGGGCAGTCGGTGGCGAAGGCCACCGGTCGCAAGTACGTGCGCATGGCATTGGGGGGCATGCGCGACGAGGCCGAGATCCGCGGCCACCGTCGCACCTACATCGGCGCCATGCCGGGCAAGGTGCTGCAAAGCCTCTCCAAAGTCGGTACGCGCAACCCGCTGTTCCTGCTGGACGAGATCGACAAGCTGGGTACCGACTTCCGTGGCGACCCGTCTTCGGCCTTGCTGGAGGTGCTCGATCCCGAACAGAACCACACTTTTGGCGACCACTACGTCGAGGTGGACTTCGACTTGTCCGATGTGATGTTCGTGGCCACCTCGAACTCGATGAACATCCCGCCAGCCTTGCTGGACCGCATGGAGGTGATCCGCCTGTCGGGTTACACCGAGGATGAAAAAACCAACATCGCGATCCGCTACCTGTTGCCCAAGCAGTTGAAGAACAACGGACTGCGCGAAGGTGAGCTGGAGGTGCAGGACGAAGCGGTGCGCGACATCGTGCGCTACTACACCCGAGAGGCGGGTGTGCGCTCGCTCGAACGCGAGCTGGGCAAGATCTGCCGCAAGGTGGTCAAAGGCCTGCTTCTGAAGAAGTACGCGCCCACCGTGGTGGTGAACTCCGACAACCTGAACGATTTTCTGGGTGTTCGCAAGTTCAGCTATGGCCGGGCGGAAGCGCAAAACCAAATCGGCCAAGTGGTGGGGCTGGCCTGGACCGAAGTCGGCGGCGACCTGCTGACGATCGAGGTGGCGATCATGCCGGGCAAGGGCGTGATCACGCGCACCGGTTCGCTGGGTGACGTCATGAAGGAGTCGGTCGAAGCGGCCAGAACTGTGGTGCGCAGCCGGGCTCAGGCCCTGGGTATCAAGGATGAGCAGTTCGACAAGCGCGACATCCACATTCACGTGCCGGACGGTGCCACGCCCAAAGATGGGCCCAGCGCTGGCGCCGCCATGACGACCGCCCTGGTGTCTTCGCTCACCGGCATCCCGGTACGGGCCGATGTGGCCATGACGGGCGAAATCACCCTGCGGGGCGAGGTCACCGCAATCGGCGGATTGAAGGAAAAGTTGCTGGCCGCGCTGCGTGGCGGCATCAAGACCGTGATCATTCCGGAAGAGAACGTCAAGGACCTGGCCGACATTCCGGACAACGTCAAACAGGGGCTGGAGATCGTGCCGGTGAAGTGGATCGACAAGGTTTTGTCGATCGCGCTGGAGCGGCAACCCGTGCCGCTGACCGACGAAGAAGTGGCGGCTCAGCTCGCCGCCGCATCGGTGCGTCCCGCAGCTCCTGCGCCGGATGCGGTGAAGCACTGAGGGTGCGGTGCGAAAAGTCTGGCCTGCTTGAAAACGGGACATTTTTTGAGCTAGAATTCCAGCTTCTGTTGATCAACACCAAACAACAGGTTTTGCGGGAATAGCTCAGTTGGTAGAGCGCAACCTTGCCAAGGTTGAGGTCGCGAGTTCGAGTCTCGTTTCCCGCTCCAGTTTCACGAAAAGGGAAGCCCAGCTTCCCTTTTTTGTCGGTTGATGGGGATCGGTCTTCCGGTTTCCTCGATCGGGCGCGATAGCAAATCGGTTATGCAACGGATTGCAAATCCGTCTAGCCCGGTTCGACTCCGGGTCGCGCCTCCAGTCACTGGTTTTCAGTCGTTGCGGGAATAGCTCAGTTGGTAGAGCGCAACCTTGCCAAGGTTGAGGTCGCGAGTTCGAGTCTCGTTTCCCGCTCCAAATTTCATCAAACGGGAAGCCTGGCTTCCCTTTTTGCTTTCATCGACGGGTCGTTGCCTGCGGAGCGGTGACGGTCTCACCCGGCCGGGCAGGCTCATCGAACCTGCGACAATCCACGGCCGCCTCGATGGTGAAATTGGTAGACACAGCGGACTTAAAATCCGCCGCTTTCCCGTGAGGGGGCGTACCGGTTCGACCCCGGTTCGAGGCACCACAGCCCCTAGGTTTTTTCCGGTTTCGCCGGTACAGTGAGTTTCCATGCCTCAATACAACGCGCCCTTCGAAATCCATGTGCACGGGGATGTTCCGCTGCGCGAGGATGTCGCGTACGGCCAGATACAGGACGCCCTGAAACCCCTGTGGCAGTACGCGGGCGCCCGTTCCCTGGCCGCCGCTGCCGAGAGTTCTTATGAAGACGAGCCAGGCATCCGTTTTGATGCCGAGGGGCATGTCCTTCAGATGTGCTGGACCGTGCCCGGTGGCGAAGATTTCCGCCAGGTGATCGAAGAGGCCTGCATGGGGTTGAACGAAATCGCATCCGCCGGCGCGCCGATCGAGGTGTCGTTCTACGACACCGAATTCGATGAAGAGGACGAGTCGTCTGACGAAGAGGCGCGCGACGACTTCATGATGTGTTTTGTCGGTCCGACGCCGGCGGCCATCATGCAGGTGCAACGCGATCTGCTGGTGCAGGACGTGATGCACATCATGGAGCGCCACTTTGAACCCACCGAGTTGGGTGAGGTGGTGACGGCCATCGACAAGCTGTTCACCCAGCGCTTTGATGCCTTGGTCAGCTCCATGCAACTGGGCAAACCTCCGCGTGGCCATGGCGGCTCTTCCGGTGGCCATGGGGGGCCGCGCAAGCCCCGTCACCTGCACTGAGCCTTCCGGCCCTACACTCCGGAGCGCGCGGCACTGGGCCGCGGTTCAACTGGAGCGCCGATGGCCCTGTTTTCTACCGATGCCCTGAACCCAGGCGTGCGCAAGCGCGAGGTGTTCGGCTGGGCGATGTACGACTTCGCCAATTCCGGCTACACCACGGTGGTGCTGACAGCGGTGTTTGCGGCGTATTTCGTGGGTGCGGTCGCCGACGGCGCTGTCTGGGCCACCTTCGCTTGGACGCTCACGCTCAGCATCTCCAACGCGGTGGTCATGCTCACCATGCCGGTGATTGGTGGCTGGGCCGACCGGCACGGTGCCAAGAAGCACTTGCTGATGATCGCCACCCTGGGCTGTGTGGTGGCCACGGCGGGACTGGCACTGGTGGGGCCCGGAGCGGTCGCGTTGGCCGTGTGTCTGGTGATCGTGTCCAACGTGTTTTTTGCCTGGGGCGAGTCGCTGATCGCAGCCTTCCTGCCAGAGATTGCGCGCCCCGAGGCGATGGGGAAGGTGAGCGGCTGGGGCTGGAGCTTTGGTTACCTGGGGGGCATGCTGGCCCTTGGCCTGAGCCTAGCCTATGTGCTGTGGGCCCAGGGGCAAGGGCAAAAGGCCGAGTCCTTTGTCCCTGTGACGATGTTGATCACGGCAGGCATTTTTGGCCTGGCGGCGATGGTGACGCTGTCGCTGCTGCGGGAGCGCACCCCGGCCAGCGCGGCGCACGAGAAAACGCCAGGCTTGCGCGAGTCGCTGCGGCAATTGCTCGCCAGTTTCCGCCGTGCGCGGTCCTACCCCGATTTCATGTGGTTGCTCGGTTGCGCCGTGGCTTATCAGGGTGGCGTGGCCGTGACGATTGCACTGGCGGCGATCTACGCCGAGCAGGTGATCGGCTTTGCCCAGCAGGAAACCATGGTGCTGATTTTTGTGTTGAACATCGCGGCGGCGCTGGGTGCCTTTGCGTTTGGCTATGGCCAGGACCGGCTGGGTCACAAGCGCGCGCTGGGCATCACCCTGGTGGGCTGGATGCTCACCTGCATCATCGCGGCGCTCACCACCACCAAGGGTGGCTTCTGGTACGCGGCGGTGATCGCGGGCCTGTGCATGGGGTCGAGCCAGTCGGCCGGGCGCGCCATGGCCGGGATTCTGGCGCCACCCAGCCAGCTGGCCGAGTTTTACGGCCTCTGGACTTTTGCAACTCGGCTCGCCAGCATTCTGGGACCCTTGAGCTACGGACTCATCACCTTGATCACGGACGGCAACCACCGGGTGGCCATTGCCTCTACGGCGATGCTGTTCCTGGTGGGCCTGGTGCTCCTGCAACCGGTGAACATGGCGCGCGGGCGTGAACGCGCCTTGCAGGCACCACCAAAAGCCGACTGACAGCACAAAGCACAACGGCCCCGCAGGGCCGTTGGCAACGCCGTCGACAGCGAGGGCGACCGGATCAGTACTCGAGCATGCGCGGCAGGCCCTTGGCTTGTGCCACCCAGTCAGCCACCTCGGTTTCGGTGGGAACCCGGCGAACCAGCTTTTTGGTGGCATTGAGTTCGGCCATCGACTTGCACAGGTTGTCCGGCTTGCGCCGCGCCAGTTCGGGCACGGTGTCCACACCGGCCGCTTCCAGCAGGTCGGCGTATTCGGAGCCGATGCCTTTGACCCGGTACAGATCGGCCATGTTGGCGAACCGGAGGACCTGCTTTTCGCTCAGGCCTGACTTCTCGGCCAGTGCCTTGCGCAGCGCGGGTGTCTTGCACGCCGCGAGCAGACCATCGGAATCCTTGACACCAGCAGACACCAGTTTTTCCCCGATGACCGGGCCGATGCCCTCGACATCGGTGATCTTCTTGTTGGCCATGAAGCGTTCCTTTCTGTGGATTGGACATTGCTCACCCGGCGGGCGAACCGAAGCAATGTACTGAAAAAGTGCAAATTGTTCCAGCCCGACCCGATCAGCAGGTCCAGTGCACGGCTTCAGCGGTGGTGCCCAGCCAGCGCGCGGCCACCTCGCTCAGCGCTGCGGGTGCGCCGGTCGTGAGCAAAACCAGTTCGGGGCTGGCGTGGGCGGGTACCAGCCAGCGCTCGTTCAGCACTTCGCGGGTGCGGCGGGCCACTGGCGCGCCCGTCTCCACCAGGTGCACCCCCGGGCCACACAGCGACTGCAGCAAAGGCGCTTCAAAGGGGTAGTGGGTGCATCCGAGCACCAGCGTGTCGATCGGCGTGTCGGCGGGCGCCTGGGCCTGCAGGGCCGACACATAGCGTTCACAGAGGGCGCGGGTCAGCGCCGCGTCACCGCGTTCGATGGCATCGGCCAGACCGTCACAAGCCTGGCGGTGGAAATGGGGCGGCTGTTGGGTGCCGCCGTGTTCGAGCCGGGCCTGCAGCTTCTGGAAGCGGGCGCTGGCCAGGGTGCCGCGGGTCGCCATGACGCCGATGTGGCGGGTGTGACTGAGCGCCACAGCGGGCTTGAGGGCCGGCTCCACACCGATGAACGGCAGGTCGGGATGGGTGATGCGCAGTGTGTCGATGGCGTGCGCCGTGGCCGTGTTGCAGGCCACGACCATGGCTTCGAGCGGATACTCGCTCCGCAACTGCGCTGTGATCCGCTGGGAGCGCTCGATCACTTCCTCGGCGCCGCGCTCGCCGTAGGGCGCGTAGGCGCTGTCGGCCACGTAGACGAAGCGTGCATCCGGGATT
>JALOSH010000180.1 GCA_025458545.1 Hydrogenophaga sp. | reverse complement strand
GCGCGTGTTGCAGGGCCTCGTTCGGCTCGACCGCGATGCCGGTAGCGTCCGCTTGCCGGTGCAGCTGGCCCTGCCTGGCGACCTCATTGGCATCGAAGCCATGTGCGACTTGCCCTACCAGTTCAGCGCGCAAGCCGTTACCCCGTGCGTGCTGGCGCGGGTGGACCTGGACCAGGGCCAGGCGCACGGTCATGCGCAGCGCGACGCGCTGTTGTGTGAAGTTCTGCTGCAGCAACAGCGCCGCAGCCACGACATGGCCACCCTGCGCACCGGCAGCGTGGCGCAGCGCCTGGCCCATCTGCTGCGCTTGTTGGGTCTGCCCTGGCAGGGCGCACACGGCATGGCCAGCCACCAGGCTGATGCGGTCCGTGGCGCGCTGCCCGCGTTGCGTGAAGTGGCTGTTCTGGTGGACGCCAAGACCGAAACCGTGTGCCGCGCCCTGGCCGAGCTGTTGCCGCCGCGCAGTCGCAAGGGCGGACCGGTGCGTCAGCCTGCTGTGGCCACCCCAGCCGGCGCTGCGCGTCGAGCGGCCGCGTGGTGGCCGCACGGGCTGGCGCTGGGGGCCTCGGCGTGAGGCGCGGGCAGTGGCCAGCCCTGGTATTGGCGTTCCTTCTGCCCATGCCCGCCGCATGGGCCCACGACTTCAAGGCCGGAGACCTGCGCATCGACCATCCCTACGCCACGCCGTCACGGCCCGGGCTGACCACTGGCGCCGTGTACTTCCGCCACATCCGCAACACCGGCCAGGCGGCCGACCGGCTGCTCTCGGCCAGCACACCAGTGGCGGCGCAGGTGCAAATTCACCGCATGCAGATGCAGGGCGATGTGGTGCAGATGCGCGCGGTGCCCTCGCTGGACATTGCCGCGGGCGCGACGGTGCCCATGAAACACGGCAACACCGAGGGTCACCACCTGATGCTGCTGGGTCTGAAAAGGCCGCTCCAGGATGGCGATCGCTTCCCGGTCACCCTGGTGTTCGAGAAAGCCGGAGTGCAAGAGGTGAAGGTGTGGGTGCAGACGCCGCGTGCGGGCGCCCGGCACACCCACTGACGCTGTGTCAGTTTTTTCACCAGGCGTTGCCATGAAAGCCCCTCTGCCCCTGTGCACCGCCCGTGTGCGGCATTGGCTGCGTCTGCTGTTGCTGTGCTCGGTTTTTTCGGCGGTGCATGGGCCGCTGGGTGCCTGGGTGGTGTCCTCCGTCAGCGAGGGTTCCGCGGTACAGATCTGTACCCCGCAGGGCATGCAATGGGTCAGCGTCTCATCGAATGACCCGGAAGCCGAACACCAGGTTGCCGCATTTTCCCCCTGTGTGTGGGCGAGCGCCCACGTGGCCTTCAGCCCGCCGGTGGGCCATGGTCTGGTCGCCCTTGCGCCTGGATACCTCGCCCGGGTGGCCGGCCCTGATCGGAGCGCTCCGATGGCGGACGAACGGAGTCGGCGCGTGTTGCTCATGTCCGCCATGCGGGCGCCGCCCCCGGAGCTTCGCTGACCTCAAAGACCCGATTTCTCGCCAGCGCCGCCTTCTGCTTCTGCAGCGGATGCGGTCGCGCACCCCTGATGTCCTTTTACCTTCCAGAGACCTAACCATGAAAAACACCTACACCCTTTTCGCCACCTCTCTGTTGGCCGCTGGCTTGCTCAGCGCCTGCGGCGGTGGCGGCGGCGATCCCGCTCCCGCACCCGCTGGTCCCCAGGCGGTCGCCATCGACTTTGCGACCGTGGCCGGCACCACCCCGGTCAGTTGTGCCACGCTGTCCATCCCCGACCTGGGTACCACCAACGCCAACGGACGCCTGCGCGATGCGCGCTTCTACGTCAGCAATGTCGCCATGATCCGCGCCGACGGCGTGGAAGTGCCGCTGACCCTGCCCGCCAATGACGATTGGAATGTGACGGTTGGCAGCGACCGCTTGACCCTGATCGACCTGGAGGACCGTTCCGGTGCCTGCTCGGCGGGGGGCACGGTGGCCACGAACAGCACCCTTCGCGGCACGGTGCCTGCAGGCAGCTACGTCGGCGTGTCGATGACCCTCGGCGTGCCATTGGCACTGAATCACACCGACCAGTCCGCTGGTGTGGGCGTCACGCCAGCTGTGATCAACAACGGTGTGCACCCTGGTATGGCCTGGGCCTGGGCCGGTGGACGCAAGTTCGCCAAGATCGAACTGGCAGATGTCTTGGCCGCCGAGCCGGCCGGGACGGCGGGCAAGTGGGCCGCTGCGGTGTTCAACGTACACCTCGGGTCCACGAATTGCACCGGTACCAATCCGGCGGCGGGGCAGGTGAGCGACTGTGCCCAGCGCAATCGGGCGGCGGTTCGTTTCCCTGCCTTCAACCCGGCCACTCAGAAGATCAACCTGGATGTTCGAGCGTTGTTGGCGGGCAATAACGCCACCACCAACCTGTCGGGTCCCACTGGTTGCATGTCGGGTCTGAGCGACTTCGAATGCACCGGTGTGTTCACCGCTCTGCAGATTGGTTTTGACGGCGCTGCGGCCGCTGGCGCGCCGTTCACCATTGGCAAGGTGGGTGACGCGACGAACTTCGGCCTCCCCATCGCGGGCGGTGCTACCCAGACGGTGTTCAAGGTGGCGGCCAAATGAAGCCAGCGCAGCGTCTGACACAGGCGTTGCTCGGCTTGGCCAGCGCGACCGCATTCGCGGGCGCGCTGGCCCTGACGGGCTGCGGTGGAGGCGGCGTGTCGGTGACCGACCCGACGCAAGGAGCCTTTCCATGGGCCTTGCCGGCGGGTTTCCCGACGCCGAGGGTGCCTGAAAGCAATCCGTTGACCGAAGCCAAGGCCGAACTGGGCCGGTACCTTTTTTATGATCGTCGCTTGTCGGGCAACGGGACCCAGGCCTGCGCCAGTTGCCACCACCAGGACAAGGCTTTCACGGATGGGATGGCCCGGGCCATCGGATCGACCGGCGAGGTCCACCCGCGCAATGCACAGGGCCTGGCGAATGCGGTCTATCACCCGACGCTGACCTGGGTCAACCCCTCGCTGCTCAGCCTGGAAGCCCAGATGCAGGTGCCGCTGTTCGGCGACAACCCGGTGGAAATGGGCATCAACGACGGCAACAAGGACGAGGTGCTGGGCCGCATCCAGGGCGATGCCCGATACGTTGCGATGTTTGCGCAGGCCTTTCCAGGCGGGGGAGACACCATCACCTGGGGCAACATCACCCGGGCGGTGGCCAGCTTTCAGCGCACGCTGATCTCGGGCAACAGCAGGTTCGACCGCAGCCAGCGCGGCGTGGCAAGCCTGTCGCCCGCCGAGCAGCGGGGCCAGACCCTGTTCTTCGGCGAGAAGGCCGAGTGCTTCCACTGCCACGCCGGTTTCAATTTCAACGACCAGGTGGTCCACGCGTCCACGCGGGTGCTGGACACGCCGTTCCACAACACCGGTCTCTACAACCTCGGCAACACCGGCAATTTCCCGCCGGACAACCAGGGCCTGTTCGAGTTCACCAACAGGCCGTCCGACCGCGGGCTGTTCCGCGCGCCCAGTCTGCGCAACGTGGAGGTCACAGCGCCCTACATGCACGACGGCAGCGTCGGCACGCTCGAAGACGTGCTGGACTTCTATGCCGCGGGCGGGCGAAACATCACCGCCGGACCGTACGCCGGTGACGGTCGCCTGCACCCGAACAAGAGCGACCTGATCTCCCGCATCGATCTCAACGAACAGGAAAAGGCCGACCTGGTCGCCTTCCTCAAAACCCTGACCGACCATGAATTCCTCACCAACCCCAAGTTCTCCGATCCGTTCGCGGCCGGGCGCTGAGCGCCGCCTCGCGCTGGCCCTGATCGCGCTGGGCGCCTTGCTGGTGGCCGCCGATGCACGTGCACACGGCGAGGCGGACGATCCCTTGCCGCCAGAGCCCGGCATCACGTGGGACGCCGCCGCCGCGCTGCGTTCGCTCAAGGCCGACAAGACCTTGCCGTCCACCCGGCTCGACGGTTATCTGCTCCAGGGCGATGCGGGCGTGAACCCGGACGGCACCGAGCTGGAGCATGGCGCCCTCGGGCTGGCCGTGCACCTGAACGAGACCTGGGGTGGGCGCCTGGTCGTGGGGAAACACGGCAGCGAGGCCGCCGAAATCGAAGAGGCCTGGGTACAGGTCCGCCACGACGCCGACAACGGCGATGTCTGGCGTCTGAATGCCGGACGCCAGCGCCCCGCCATGGGTGCGGTGCTGGGCGGCGCCGGTCACTTCGACCGCTTTGGCCTGATGCCGCTCGCGTCTCGCGCGGCCACCGCTCACCACTGGGTGGACGATGGCCTGCAGCTGAGCTGGCGCCGCGACGAGGCCTCGCAGTGGTCGGTGGACCTGGGCCTGTGGCGCGGGCGGGGCTTCCCCGGTTCGCTCGATGGGTCGGTGGCGCCCAGCCTGCACCTGGGCTGGGGGCAGGGCCCCTGGCAAGCCGATGCGCTGTGGGCGGGCTTTCGCCCGCAGGGCCGCGGCGCCACGGTCTCGGCCACCGCCGATCACAGCCACAGCGCCCCGGTGTGCGACGCGCGCCTCACCGAGGTGATCTGCTTCAGCGGGGACAGCGACGTGATGGCGGGCAGTCTGCGCTGGTCGGGTCAGTCCGCGTCGGCATCACTGCCGCTGACCCTGAGCGCCGCCGGCTGGCTGCGGCAGGACCGCGGCAGGCTGGCTTCGGCCAACGGTCTGGCGGACTACACCGGGCGCACCCGCGGCGGCTGGCTGGAAGCCGTCTGGCACCTTACGCCCCAGTGGGAGCTGGGCACCCGCGTCGAACGCCTGAGTGCATCCCACGCCCTGCACGGAGCCGGTGCCAGTCTGCTGGTCAATGAGGCGCGGCTCCAGCACTACCAGCCGGTCACCCGCAACGCCGCCATGCTGGGTGCACAGTTGACACCCTGGGCCCGCTGGACCCTGGAAGTGGGGCGCGAATCCGGTGGGGGGACGGCGTCGGGCTTTGTCGCCATGAGGCTGCTGTTGCAGGCAGGCGGTGCGTTGGGCGCCAAGCCCTGAGGTGATCAGGCGGTGCGGGCGCCCCGCTCGAACGTCACCACATGGTCCACCTGTGGGCGGATGCCGATCCATTCGCCCAGGGCGTGGTCGTGGTGCGAGGGCACATGGGTCATCAGCGTTTCGCCGCTGGCCAGGCGCAGGGTGTAGAGGAACTCCGAACCACGAAACGCCTTGCGCGTGATCTGTGCTTTCACCGGAGCATCGTCGTCGTGCACGATGTCGTCGGCCCGCAGCAGCACGTCGCACAGGCCCGATTCGTAGGCGCCGGGCAGCGGGCATTCGTCCACGTCGACCAGGGCGCCCATGGGCGTCTGCACCACCACCGCTCCGTCGGGCTGCTGGTGGATTCGCGCGGGTGCAAACACGCCGTGACCGATGAACTCGGCCACGAACCGCGTGGCTGGGCGGTGGTACAGCGCGTAGGCGTCGTCCCACTGGTGCAGGTGGCCCTGGTGCATGACACCGATGACGTCGCCAATCGCAAAGGCTTCGAGCTGGTCGTGGGTGACGAACAGCGCCGTGGCGCCGGCCGCCTTGAGGATCGCCCGCACCTCGTGCGCGAGGCGCTCGCGCAGGTCCACGTCGAGGTTGGAGAACGGCTCGTCCAGCAGCAGCAGGCGCGGCTTGGGCGCCAGCGCACGGGCCAGCGCCACGCGCTGTTGCTGCCCGCCCGAGAGTTCGTGCGGGTAGCGGGTCTGCAGGCCATCCAGCCCCACCAGCTTCAAGACCTCGGCCACGCGGGCCTCGCGTTCCGCCTTGGGCATTTTGTTCAGGCCAAAGGCCACGTTGCGCCCCACGTCCAGATGGGGGAACAGCGCGTAGTCCTGGAACACCATGCCGATGCGGCGCTGCTCGGCTGGCACATGGTGCTGTCCGTCGCTGACCAGCTCGCCCGCCAGGTGGATGCTGCCGCCACTGGCGCGCTCCAGCCCGGCCACCGCACGCAACAGGGTGGTTTTGCCGCAGCCCGACGGGCCGATCAGCACACCGATGTCGCCCGCCCGCAGGCCCAGCGACACTCCGTCCACGGCGGCCTGGGCCTGGCCGGGGTAGCGCACATTGAGCTGACCGACTTTGAGAAACATGGATCTGATTGTAGATGTTTACAATTCTCATTTGTGTTGATGGTGCGGCCATGAGGGCAGTGGCCTGTTGCAACACTTCCCCCCCTCTTTTCTGCCCCAACTGACCATGCCGCGCTGGCTGTCCCTGGCTTTGTTGATGCTGCTGGCCCTGCTGCTCACGCTGCCGGTGCTGGCGCTGGGCGTGTCCTGGCTGCGGTTTGATGCCGCTGCACAGGACGTTTTGATCCAGATGGCGCAGACCGTGCTGCCTGAGTACGCGCTCACATCGGTGCTGCTCAGCGTGGCAGTGGCGGTGGGGGTGGCGGTGGTGGGCATGGCCACGGCCAGCGCGGTGACGCTGTTCGACTTTCCCGGGCGGCGGCATTTTGAATGGGCGCTGCTGCTGCCGCTGGCCATGCCGGCCTATGTGGTGGCCTATGCCTACACCGATTTCCTGCAATTCAGCGGACCGTTGCAGACCTGGCTGCGCGAAGCTTTCGGGCTGCGCGGCCGGGTGTTCCCCGAGATCCGCAACACGCCGGGTGCGGTCTGGGTGTTCACCTTTTCGCTGTACCCCTATGTGTACCTGCTGGCGCGCACCGCCCTGGCCGAGCGCGCCGCCCAGCTGATGGAGGCGGCCCGCCTGCTGGGTGCCCCGCTGTCACGCCGCATCCGCGAGGTGGCGCTGCCGCTCGCCCGCCCGGCGGTGGCCGCTGGCGTGGCGCTGGCGCTGATGGAAACCCTGGCCGATTTCGGCGTGGCCAGCTATTTCGGCATCCAGACCTTCACCGCCGGTGTCTACAAAGCCTGGCTGGTGATGGACAACCAGCAGGCCGCCGCCCAACTGGCCACCATGCTGCTCGCCACCGTGGCTTTGTTGTTGTGGCTGGAACACCGGGCGCAGCGCCGCATGCGGTTCGCGGCCTTGCGCGGGCAACGCGCGGGCAGCGCGGAAGCGCAACCGGTGCGCCTGCGGGGTGGGCGCGCCGCGCTGGCGGTGGGCGTGTGTGCCGCGCCGATCGTTTTCGGCTTCGTGTTGCCGGTGCTGTTCATGCTGCGACCGCTGATCGGCGGCTGGGAGCAACTGCCCTGGAACCGCTTTGTGGAGTGGTCTGTCAACAGCGTGTGGCTGGCCGGCCTGTCGGCTGTGCTGGCCACGCTGATCGCGCTGGCGCTGGCCTTTGCGCTGCGCACCCGGCCAACCCCCGCCACCCAGTCGGTGGTGCGGCTGGCCAGCCTGGGCTACGCCGTGCCGGGCGCGGTGATCGTGGTGGGCCTGCTGCTGCCGGTGGGCTGGGTGCAGGCTGTGCATCCCCAGAGTTCGGTGGGTTACTGGGTCACCGCGACCGTGCTGGGCATCGTCTGGGCCTACCTGGTGCGCTTCACGGCGGTGGCGCTGCAATCGGTGCAGAGCGGTTACGCGCGCCTGCCCGCCAGCCTGGACGATTCGGCCCGCATGCTGGGGGCCACCGGCCTGAGCCTGGTGCTGCGGGTGCATGGGCCGCTGCTGCGGCGCTCGGTGATGGCGGCGGCGCTGCTGGTGTTTGTGGACGTCATGAAAGAGCTGCCCGCCACCCTGGTGCTGCGCCCCTTCAACAGCGACACGCTGGCGGTGGTGGCCTACCAGCTGGCGCGCGACGAGCGCCTGGGCGAAGCCGCGTTGCCCGCGCTGACGCTGGTGCTGGTG
>JALOSH010000179.1 GCA_025458545.1 Hydrogenophaga sp. | reverse complement strand
AGTCACCAAGACCTTCCAGTGGGGCCAGCACACGGTCCGCATGGAAACCGGCGAAATCGCCCGCCAGTCCAGCGGCGCCGTGCTGCTCGACATGGACGGTACCGTGGTGCTCGCCACCGTGGTCGCCAAGTCCGACGCCAAAGCGGGCCAGGACTTCTTCCCGCTGACCGTGGACTACCTGGAAAAGTCCTACGCCGCCGGCAAGATCCCCGGCAGCTTCTTCAAGCGCGAAGGCCGCCCGAGCGAGTTCGAAACCCTGACCAGCCGCCTGATCGACCGCCCGATCCGTCCGCTGTTCCCCGAAGGCTTCTTCAACGAAGTGCAGGTGGTGATCCACACCGTGTCGCTGAACCCGGAAGTGGACGCCGACATCGCCGCGCTGATCGCCACCTCGGCCGCCCTGTCGATCTCCGGCATTCCATTTAATGGTCCCATCGGCGCGGCCCGAGTGGGTTATGTCAATGGCCAGTACGTGCTGAACCCGGGCCAGAGAAGCTCAGCAGCTGTCCGAAGAGATCATGCTCGGCGCTGTGGTGTTCGGCCATGAGCAAGGCAACATCGCGATTGCCGCCATCAACGAACTGGTGCGCGATGCCGGCAAGCCCGAGTGGAGCTGGACCGCACCCGCCAAGGACGAAGCCCTGATCGCCAAGATCGACGGCCTGGCCAAAGCCAAGCTGGAAGCCGCTTACCAGATCCGCAACAAGCAGGCACGCACCCAGGCCTGCCGCACCGCCTACGCCGACGTGATGGCAGCCCTGAAAGCCGAAGGCGTGGGCTTTGACAGCGTGGCCATCGAAGGTCTGCTGTTCGAGATCGAAGCCAAGATCGTGCGTGGTCAGATCCTGGCCGGCGAGCCCCGCATCGACGGTCGCGACACCCGCACCGTGCGCGCGATCGAAATCCGCAACGGCGTGTTGCCCCGCACCCACGGTTCGGCGCTGTTCACGCGCGGCGAAACCCAAGCGCTGGTCATCGCCACCCTCGGCACAGACCGCGATGCGCAGCGCATCGACGCGCTGTCCGGCGACTTCGAAGACCGCTTCATGCTGCACTACAACATGCCTCCCTTCGCCACCGGCGAAACCGGTCGCGTGGGTTCGCCGAAGCGCCGCGAAATCGGCCATGGCCGACTGGCCAAGCGTGCCCTGGTCGCTGCGCTGCCGAGCAAGGAAGAGTTCCCGTACACCATGCGCGTGGTGTCGGAAATCACCGAGTCCAACGGCTCGTCGTCGATGGCATCGGTCTGCGGCGGCTGCCTGGCGCTGATGGACGCTGGCGTGCCGATGAAGGCCCACGTGGCTGGTATCGCCATGGGCCTGATCAAGGACGGCAACCGCTTCGCAGTGCTGACCGACATCCTGGGTGACGAGGACCACCTCGGTGACATGGACTTCAAGGTCGCTGGCACCACCAACGGCGTGACCGCGCTGCAGATGGACATCAAGATCCAGGGCATCACCAAAGAAATCATGCAGGTCGCACTGGCCCAGGCCAAGGAAGCGCGCATGCACATCCTGGGCAAGATGCAGGACGCCATGGGCGAAGCCAAGACCGAAGTGTCGAACTTCGCGCCAAAGCTCTTCACCATGAAGATCAATCCGGAAAAAATCCGCGACGTGATCGGCAAGGGCGGCGCCGTGATCCGCGCGCTGACCGAAGAGACCGGTTGCCAGATCAACATCGACGAAGACGGCACCATCACCATCGCCGCGACCGAAGCCTCGAAAGCCGACGAAGCCAAGCGCCGCATCGAGCAAATCACCGCTGAAGTGGAAATCGGCAAGGTCTACGAAGGCCCGATCACCAAGATCCTGGACTTCGGCGCCCTGGTCAACCTTCTGCCCGGCAAGGATGGTCTGCTGCACATCAGCCAGATCGCCCACGAGCGCGTCGAGCGCGTGACCGACTACCTGAGCGAAGGCCAGATCGTCAAGGTCAAGGTGCTGGAGACGGACGAGAAGGGCCGCGTCAAGCTGTCCATGAAGGCCCTGATCGACCGCAACGCCGCGCCTGCCGAGCAATCCGCTCAGCAGCAGCAATAAGCGGCCGAGTCCAGGCACGATGCAAGCCGTTGAGATCAGCGCGTTTGGCGCGCCCGAAGTCCTGCGCCTGACCGAGCGCCCGGCGCCGGTCGCGGGTGCGGGCGAGGTGTTGATCCGCGTGCGTGCGTCGGGTGTGAACCGGCCCGATGTGTTGCAGCGCAGCGGTGCCTACCCGCCGCCGCCCGGCGCCTCTGACCTGCCGGGTCTGGAAGTGGCCGGTGTCATCGAATCGGGTGACGCGGCGGCCATGGCTGCGGCGGGCTTCCAGCTCGGCGACCGGGTGTGTGCCCTGGTGGCTGGAGGCGGTTACGCAGAGCTCTGCGTCGCGCCGGTGGGCCAGTGTCTGCCGGTGCCGAAGGGGTTCGACGATGTGCAAGCCGCTTCGTTGCCTGAAACCTTCTTCACCGTCTGGAGCAATGTGTTCGACCGGGCGCGCTTGCAGCCGGGTGAAACGCTGCTGATCCAGGGCGGCACCAGCGGTATCGGCGTGACCGCGATCCAGCTGGCGAAGGCCCTGGGTGCGCGCGTGATCGCCACGGCAGGCAGCGACGACAAGTGCGCCGCGTGTCTGGCGCTGGGTGCCGACCACGCCATCAACTACAAGACGCAAGACTTTGCTGCGGTGGCGCGTGATCTCACCGATGGGCAGGGCGTGAACGTCGTGCTCGACATGGTGGCGGGCAGCTACGTGGCGCGAGAGATCGAATGCCTGGCCGAAGACGGTCGGCTTGTCATCATCGCGGTACAAGGCGGCGTCAAGGCCGAGTTCAACGCCGGGCTGGTGTTGCGGCGCCGGCTGGTGATCACGGGGTCGACACTGCGTCCGCGCCCGGTGGCGTTCAAGGCGGCGATTGCCTCTGCTTTACGCGATCGGGTCTGGCCTCTGCTGGAACAAGGGCGGGTCAAACCCGTCATCCACAGCATGTTCGATGCATCGAAGGCCGCCGAGGCCCATGCCTTGATGGAAACGAACCAGCACATCGGCAAGATCGTGCTCACCTGGGCTTGAAGAAGCCAGGAGACTGTCATGAAAAAACTGATCGCAGGCAACTGGAAAATGAACGGCTCGTTGGCTGCCAACGAGGCCTTGGTGAAGGCGATGCTGGAAGGTCTGCACGGCGCAGCGTCAGCAGCAGACATCACCTTGTGCGCGCCAGCACCTTACCTGGCACAGCTGCAGAACCTGCTGAAAGGCAGCGCTGTTTTGTGGGGCGCACAAGATGTGTCCGCCCACGAGCAAGGTGCCTACACCGGAGAGGTCAGCGGGGCCATGCTCAAGGAGTTCGGTTGCCGCTACGCCATCGTCGGCCATTCCGAACGCCGCCAGTACCACGGCGAGACCGATGCCCTGGTGGCGGCCAAAGCCCAAAGGGCGCTGGCCGTCGGGATCACGCCCATTGTCTGTGTGGGCGAGACGCTCGCCGAGCGGGAAGCCGGTGAAACCGAATCGGTGGTCAAGCGCCAGCTGGCCGCCGTGATCCATGCCGTGGCGCACTGCACCAGCGAGATCGTGGTCGCCTATGAGCCCGTCTGGGCCATCGGCACCGGCAAAACCGCGACGCCCGAGATGGCGCAGGCGGTGCATGCTGTGCTGCGCGCCCAGTTCGCTGCGGCCACCCAACACCCCGAGCGGGTGCACATCCTTTATGGCGGCAGCATGAACGCCGCCAATGCGGCCAGCCTGCTGGCGCAACCCGACATCGATGGCGGACTGATTGGCGGTGCATCGCTGAAAGCCGCTGACTTCCTGCAAATCGTTGCGGCGGCTCGCTGAGTGCGCCCGCAACACACGCCTTTTTCGGAGAACACAACATGAACGTCCTGTTGACCATTTTTCAAGCGGTACAGATCCTGACCGCCATCGCCATGATCGTCCTGATCCTGATGCAGCATGGCAAGGGCGCCGATGCGGGCGCTGCCTTCGGCGGTGGTGGCGGCGGTTCTGCCAGCCTCTTTGGCGCTTCGGGCAGTGCCAACTTCCTGTCGCGCACCACGGCGGTGCTGGCGGCGGTGTTCCTGGCCAGCACCCTGGGTCTGGCTTACTTTGGCAATCTTCGCACCACCACCCCCGGGTCTGGCAGTGTGCTGGAAACTGTGCCAACACCAGCACAACAGATTCCGGGCAGCGCCGCCCCCGCCACCGTCACGCCAGCCGTGCCCACGGGCACCGGAGCGGCCCAGATTCCCGGTCAATAACCCCGAGGGGTAATGGCCCGTTCCGCTCTTGTTGCGGGCCATTGCACCGCTCTGCTGACACCCCGCTTTCGGTTGCAAAAACCGTTGCGTCTGGTCAAAAAGAGAAGGTGATTCAGGGTAAACTCTAGGGGTTGTCAGCAGGGCTCACCCAGACCTCGTGAGCTCGACAACCAGACCCAGCCGACGTGGTGAAATTGGTAGACACGCTATCTTGAGGGGGTAGTGGCGAAAGCTGTGCGAGTTCGAGTCTCGCCGTCGGCACCAATCTTTGGACAACATGGCCCCGCGCCATGTCAGCGGACCTACCAAGATGAGTCTCGAGCAATACCTTCCCGTGCTTCTGTTTATCCTGGTCGGTATTGCCATCGGAGTCATCCCGCAGGTTCTCGGCTACATCCTCGGTCCCAACCGCCCGGATGCCGAAAAAAACTCCCCATACGAATGCGGTTTCGAAGCCTTCGAAGACGCGCGCATGAAGTTCGATGTGCGCTACTACCTGGTGGCCATTCTCTTCATCTTGTTCGATCTCGAGATTGCGTTTCTGATTCCCTGGGCGGTGGCATTTGGCGACATTGGGGCCACAGGTTTCTGGGCCGGGGTGGTTTTCCTTGCGATCCTTGTGGTCGGCTTTGCCTACGAATGGAAGAAGGGCGCACTTGACTGGGAATGATCGTGCGCATGAGGTTTCCGTTCGGTATCTTGCGCACGTCCCGGATCGCTTGCACTGGAGTTGCACATGATTGAAGGTGTTTTCAAAGAAGGTTTTGCCACCACCAGTTACGACTCCGTGGTGAACTGGGCCAAAACCGGTTCGTTGTGGCCCATGACCTTTGGTCTGGCCTGCTGTGCCGTTGAAATGATGCACGCCGCTACCGCGCGCTATGACATCGGTCGCTTCGGCGCCGAGGTGTTTCGCGCCAGTCCGCGCCAGTCCGACCTGATGATCGTGGCCGGCACCTTGTGCAACAAGATGGCGCCCGCCCTGCGCAAGGTGTACGACCAGATGGCAGAACCTCGTTGGGTGCTGTCCATGGGTTCCTGCGCGAACGGCGGTGGCTATTACCACTACAGCTATTCCGTGGTGCGCGGTTGCGACCGCATCGTGCCGGTGGACGTGTACGTGCCCGGTTGTCCGCCCACGGCCGAGGCGTTGATCTACGGGATCATGCAGCTGCAGCAAAAAATCCGCCGCACCAACACCATCGCGCGCGCCTGAGCGGCGCTGTCGCACGCAGCCTCCTACCTGAAAGCCGGTCCATGAGCGAAACCGCCGCCCTCTACACCACCTCGCCTGAATCCATTGCAGCATCGTTGTCGGCGCTGCTGGGTGCGCGTGCGAAGACGCTCAACGAGGTCACGCTGGAAGTGGCGGCGGCCGACTACCTGGCCGTCATGCAGTCCCTGCGCGATGCGCCCGAGGCGCGCTTTGAACAGCTGGTCGACCTGTGCGGCATGGATTACTCGACCTACGGTGACGGGCCTCGGTGACCGCTCTCTGGAGCTCGGCCAACTGGTACGAGCGCGAAGCGTTTGACCTCTACGGCATCGTGTTCGAGGGGCATTCCGACCTTCGGCGCATCCTGACCGACTACGGCTTCATCGGCCATCCCTTCCGCAAGGACTTCCCGCTGTCCGGTCATGTGGAAATGCGTTACGACGCAGAGCGCCAGCGCGTGGTCTACGAGCCTGTGACGATCGAACCTCGCGAAGTCACACCACGCGTGATCCGCGAAGACAACTACGGAGGCCTGCACTGAAATGGCCGAAATCAAAAACTACACCCTGAACCTCGGCCCTCAGCACCCGGCGGCGCATGGCGTGCTGCGCCTGGTGCTGGAACTGGACGGCGAGGTCGTACAGCGAGCCGATCCCCACATCGGTCTGCTGCACCGGGCCACCGAAAAGCTCGCCGAACACAAGACTTTCATTCAGTCGCTCCCGTACATGGACCGGCTGGACTACGTCTCGATGATGTGCAACGAGCACGCCTACTGTCTGGCGATCGAGAAACTGTTGGGTATCGACGTGCCGATTCGCGCACAGTACATCCGCGTGATGTTCAGCGAGATCACCCGCCTGCTCAACCACCTGATGTGGCTGGGTTCGCACGGCAACGACTGCGGCAGCTCGACCATCCTCATCTACGCGTTTCGCGAGCGCGAAGACCTGTTCGACATGTACGAAGCCGTGTCCGGCGCACGCATGCACGCGGCCTACTTCCGTCCGGGTGGTGTGTACCGCGATCTGCCGGACGCGATGCCCCAGTACAAGCACAGCAAGATCCGCAACGCCAAGGCGATGGCGGAACTCAACACGAACCGCCAAGGCTCGCTGCTGGACTTCATCGACGACTTCACGCAGCGCTTCCCGACTTACCTCGGCGAATACCACACGCTGCTCACCGACAACCGCATCTGGAAACAGCGCACGGTGGGTATTGGTGTGGTGGCGCCAGAGCGCGCACTCAACCTCGGCATGACTGGCCCGATGCTGCGCGGCTCGGGCATCGCCTGGGATCTGCGCAAGAAGCAGCCCTACGAGGTTTACGACCGCCTGGATTTCGACGTCCCGGTGGGCAAGACCGGTGACACCTACGACCGCTACCTGGTTCGCATGGAAGAGATGAAGCAGTCCAACCGCATCATCAAGCAGTGCGTCGACTGGCTGCGTGTCAACCCGGGCCCGGTGATCACCAGCAACCACAAGGTGGCGCCGCCTTCGCGCGAAGCGATGAAGTCGAGCATGGAAGAGCTGATCCACCACTTCAAACTGTTCACCGAAGGTTTCCATGTGCCCGAGGGCGAGGCCTACGCCGCCGTCGAACACCCCAAGGGTGAGTTCGGCATCTACCTGGTGAGCGATGGTGCGAACAAGCCTTACCGTTTGAAGATCCGTGCGCCTGGTTTTGCTCACCTCGCCACCATGGACGAAATGGCAAGGGGCCACATGTTGGCCGACGCGGTCGCCATCATCGGAACCATGGACATTGTTTTCGGAGAAATCGACCGATGACCGACGTTTTGCAAGCCGCCGGATCCGTGCAGCCCATGACGCTGTCCGACGCCACGCGCGCACGCTTCGCCCGCGAAGTGGCCAAGTACCCGGCCGATCAGGCCCAGTCGGCCGTGATGGCCTGCCTGGCCATCGTCCAGCAGGAACAGGGATACGTGAGCGTCGAGGCAGAGAAGGCCATTGCCGAGGTGCTCGGCATGCCGGTCATGGCGGTGCACGAGGTCACGACCTTCTACAACATGTACAACCAGCGGCCAGTGGGCAAGTTCAAGCTCAACGTCTGCACCAACCTGCCGTGCCAGCTGCGCGACGGCTACACCGCACTCCACCATCTCGAACAGAAGCTCGGTATCGCCATGGGCGAGACGACATCGGATGGCCTGTTCACCTTGCAGCAGAGCGAATGTCTCGGGGCTTGCGCCGATTCGCCTGTGATGCTGGTCAACGACCGCCACATGTGCAGTTTCATGAGCAGCGAGAAGCTCGACCAACTGATCGATGGGTTGAAGGCCGCGGAGGGCAAGCCATGAACGTCCAACAAGTGTTGTCTCAGTTCAGCGCCACCGGGGTGCAGACCTGCTTCCACGGTCGCCACATCGAACCGCAGATTTACAAGGATTTGAACGGCAGCAACTGGTCGCTCAAGGACTACGAAGCGCGCGGGGGCTACCAGGCTCTGAGAAAGATCCTGGGTCGGGATGGTTCGGCGCCGAACGTTGAAACCGGCGTCGCCGGCATGACGCAGGACCAGGTGATCGCGACCGTCAAGGAATCGGCCCTGCGCGGTCGTGGTGGCGCCGGGTTTCCGTCTGGGCTGAAGTGGAGCTTCATGCCGCGTCAGTTCCCGGGTCAGAAGTACCTGGTCTGCAACTCGGACGAGGGCGAGCCGGGCACCTGCAAGGACCGTGACATCCTGATGTACAACCCGCACATCGTCATCGAAGGCATGGCGATCGCAGCGTATGCCATGGGCATCAGCGTGGGCTACAACTACATCCACGGTGAGATCTTCGACGCTTACGAGCGCTTCGAAGCCGCTCTGGAAGAGGCTCGCGCGGCGGGCTACCTGGGCAGCGGCATCATGGGCAGCAACTTCAGCTTCCAGTTGCATGCATTCCACGGTTTTGGCGCCTACATCTGCGGCGAAGAAACCGCGCTGCTCGAATCGCTGGAAGGCAAGAAGGGCCAACCGCGCTTCAAGCCGCCGTTTCCTGCCAGCTTTGGTTTGTATGGCAAACCAACCACGATCAACAACACCGAAACCTTCGCAGCGGTGCCCTGGATCATCCGCAACGGTGGCGCGGCCTATCTGGCGTGCGGCAAGCCGAACAATGGCGGCACCAAGATTTTTTCGGTCAGCGGTGACGTCAACTTGCCGGGCAACTACGAGGTGCCCATGGGCACACCCTTTGCCAAGCTGCTGGAGCTGGCCGGTGGCGTGCGCACCGGTCGGCAGCTCAAGGCAGTGATTCCTGGCGGCTCGTCGTCGCCCGTGCTGCCCGCGTCGATCATGATGGAGTGCACCATGGACTACGACTCGATCGCCAAGGCCGGGTCCATGCTGGGATCCGGCGCGGTGATCGTCATGGACGATTCGCGCTGCATGGTCGAGTCGCTCAAACGCCTCTCCTACTTCTACATGCACGAGTCCTGCGGTCAGTGCACGCCCTGCCGCGAGGGCACCGGCTGGCTCTGGCGCCTGGTCGACAAGATCCAGCGCGGAGATGCCAAGCCCGCCGACCTGGCTTTGCTGGACAACGTGGCCGAGAACATCATGGGCCGCACGATCTGTGCGCTTGGCGATGCCGCGGCGATGCCGGTGCGCGCCATGCTCAAGCATTTCCGGCCCGAGTTCGCGGCCATGATCAAGGCCGATGCCACCGCCTGAAACGAGACGAGAAACCATGGTTGAAATCGAACTCGACGGCCAGAAGGTCGAAGTGCCTCCCGGCAGCATGATCATGCATGCGGCCGAAAAAGCGGGCACCTACATTCCGCATTTCTGCTATCACAAGAAGCTGTCCATCGCGGCCAACTGCCGGATGTGCCTGGTGGATGTGGAGAAGGCGCCCAAGCCCATGCCCGCCTGTGCCACGCCGGTGACCATGGGCATGATCGTGCGCACCAAGTCCGACAAGGCGATCAAAGCCCAGCAGTCGGTGATGGAGTTCCTGCTGATCAACCACCCTCTGGATTGCCCCATCTGCGACCAGGGCGGTGAGTGCCAGTTGCAGGATCTGGCCGTGGGCTACGGCGGCGGCGCCTCGCGTTACGACGAAGAAAAGCGCGTGGTGTTCCACAAGGACGTCGGTCCGCTCATTTCCATGGAAGAAATGAGCCGCTGCATCCACTGCACGCGCTGCGTGCGCTTCGGCCAGGAGATCGCCGGTGTGATGGAGCTGGGCATGTCGCACCGCGGCGAGCACGCTGAAATCGAAGCCTTTGTCGGCGAGTCGGTCGACTCCGAGTTGTCGGGCAACATGATCGACATCTGCCCGGTCGGTGCGCTCACCAGCAAGCCTTTCCGCTACAGCGCCCGCACCTGGGAGTTGTCGCGTCGCAAGAGCGTGAGCCCGCACGATTCGACCGGTGCCAACCTGATCGTGCAGGTCAAGAACCACAAGGTCATGCGTGTCGTGCCGTTGGAGAACGATGCGGTCAACGAATGCTGGATCGCCGACCGCGACCGCTTTTCCTATGAGGCCGTCAACAGCGCCGACCGCCTGACATCGCCGATGCTGAAGCAGGGCGGGGAATGGAAGGCGGTGGACTGGCAGACCGCGCTCGAGTACGTGGCCAACGGACTCCGGCAGGTCAAGGCGGACCACGGTGCGCAAGCCATCGGTGTGTTGGCCAGCCCACACAGCACCCTGGAAGAGCTGGCCCTGGCCGGTGCCCTGGTGCGCGGTCTGGGCAGTCAGAACATCGATGCGCGCCTGCGGCACGCCGACTTCCTCAACAGCGCCAACGCGGGCACCGCTCGCTGGTTGGGCATGCCCATCGCCAGCCTGTCGTCGTTGCAGCGCGTGTTGGTGGTTGGCTCCAATCTTCGCAAAGACCATCCGCTGTTTGCACAGCGCATCCGCCAAGCGGTTCGCAAAGGCGGGCAGGTCAACGCTCTGAACGCCACTTCGCAAGACTGGGCGATGACCTTGAAGAACGAAGTGCTGGCCGACAGCACGCACTGGGTGGCCGCACTCGCCGGCATCGCCAATGCGGTGGGCGCCGAAACCGGTGTGCTCGCGCCGGTGGCGGCCGAGGTGA
>JALOSH010000178.1 GCA_025458545.1 Hydrogenophaga sp. | reverse complement strand
GGTCGGCCCCCGGCCCGACGTGCCCGCGCAGAAGCATCTGTACACCGAAGCCGACTGGGCGCAGCGCTGCAGCGTGCGCCCGGGCATCACCGGCCTGGCGCAAGCGCTGTACCGCTCCGACTCCACCGAAGCCCAGCGGCTGGAAGCCGACCTGCGCTACACGCACGAAGCGTCCCTGTGGCTGGATCTGAAAATCTGCTGGTGGACCGTCAAGCGCCTGAGCGGCCAGGGAGCAAACTGAACATGTGCGGCATCTTCGGGTACTGGGATCGACGACAACAGCCGATGGGTGACACAGCCCTGCACAGCATGGCGCAAGCGCTGGTGCACCGTGGCCCGGACGACGAGGGCATGCACCACCGCCCGGCGCGTGGCGTGGCCATCGGCAACCGGCGCCTGTCCATCATCGACCTGGGCGGCGGTCACCAGCCCTTTGTGAGCGACGACGGGCAGATCGCCGTGGTGCAGAACGGCGAGATCTTCAACCACGTCGAACTGGCGGCCGAACTGCGCGCCCAGGGCGTGCGGCTGGACACGCAGTCAGACACCGAGGTGATCCTGCGCCTGTACGAGCGCGAGGGCATCGCCTGCCTGCAACGGCTCAACGGCATGTTCGCCATCGCGATCGACGACGCGCGGGAAGACGCGCTCTACCTTGCGCGCGACCGCATTGGCGTCAAGCCACTGTATGTGCACGACGGCGGCCAGCGCCTGCTGTTCGCCTCCGAGCCCAAGGCCTTGTGGCCGGCGCTGCCCCGCAAACCGGGCATGGACCTGGAAGCGATCCACCACTACCTGACGTTCAACTACATCCCCGCGCCCTGGACGGCCTTTGAGGGCGTGCGCCATGTGATGCCCGGCACCTGGCACAAGTACACGCGCAGCGGCGGCGTGCAGACGCAGCGCTGGTGGAGCCTGGCCGATCAGCATGAGCAAGACCACAGGTTCGAAGATTGGGCGGACGAATTCATGGCGCTGCTCGACGACGCCACCCGCATCCGCCTGCGGGCCGACGTGCCGTTTGGCGCCTTTCTCTCGGGTGGTGTCGATTCGAGCACCATCGTCGGCCTGATGGCGCGGCATGTGAAAGAACCGGTCAAGACCTTCTGCATCGGCTTCGAAGACTCTCGCTACGACGAATCCGCCTTCGCCCTGCAGGCGGCGCAGCGCTTTGGTTGCGCTCACACCAGCGAGGTGGCCGAACTCAACATGCTGGACCGCTGGCCGCGGGTGCTGCACCACCTGGACCAGCCGCACGGTGACGCTTCCTTCATGCCCACGCTGCGGGTGAGCGAGCTGGCGGCGAAACACGTGAAGGTGGTGCTCACCGGCGACGGCGGCGATGAGCTGTTCGCCGGTTATGACAAGTACGCGCAGTTTTTTGCCCGATCCGACGCCATGTCGATGCCGCAGGCGGCGTTCGAGCGTTCCTACTTCGACAGCATTTCGCTGTTCAGCCCTGAGGCCAAGGCCGCGCTGTACCGGCCCTTTGCCCGCGCTCAGCTGGCGGACATCGACAGCTTCAAGGCCGCAGCGGCGCCCTGGCTCCAAGAGGCCCGGCACCTCGACCGCGTCAACCAGGCGCTGTATCTGGACATGCAGCTGCTGCTGAGCGGCAACAACCTGGTCAAGCCCGACCGCATGGGCATGGCGGTGAGCATCGAAGCGCGCACACCCTTCCTCGACTGGCGGATGATGGAGTTCGCCTTCCGATCACGCGGCGCGACCAAACTCTCGGCGCAGGGCGACAAGAAGCACTGGTTCAAACGCGCCGCGGTGCCGCTGATCGGCGAAGACCTGGCCTACCGCAAGAAGCAGATGTTCACCGTGCCCATCGGCGACTGGTTCAAAGGAAATCTGCACGGCTGGCTGCGCCAGACGCTCACCGGCAGCGAGGTCATCGCCCAGCTGTTCGAACCTGCGGTGGTGACCCGCATGCTGGACCAGCACCGCGACGGCAGCGGCAACTTCACCCGCGAGCTGCGCGCACTGGCGGCGCTGGCGCTGTGGCACCGGGAGGCTTTTGCATGAGCGCTCCCCGCGTGCTCTTGGTGAGCTACGGCGGCGGCCACATCGGCATGGTGCTGCCGGTGATGCGCGAACTGGAAGCGCTGCTGCCCGGCGCGCAATGCACCCTGCTGGCCCTGACCACCGGGCACCTCAAAGCCAAAGCCGTACGCCCGGACACGCTGGGTTACCGGGACTTGCTGCACCTGGTGGACGCTGCCGCTGCCCGCCAGTGGGGCGAGCGCCTGAGCGAAGGCAACACCAGCCCCGACGTGCCGCTGGACGAGACCATCGCCTACCTGGGCATCAACTACCTGGACCTGATGGCGCAGCACGGCGAAGCGGGTGCGGCCGATCTGTACCGTGAACAGGGCCGCTACGGCTTCAGGCCGCTGCATTTCATGCGTCGGCTGATCGATCACTTGCAACCCGATGCGGTGGTGGCCACCAATTCGCCGCGCAGCGAGCGCACCGCGCTGGACGTGGCCCGCGAGCGCGGCATCCCCAGCATCGGCATGGTGGACCTGTTCGGCCTGGACAGCGACACCTATGTGCTGCATGAGCCCAAGCCCGCATGGACCTGCGTCATCTCCGAAGGCGTGCGCCAGCGCCTGATCGCACGCGGCTTCCCGGCCGACCGCGTGGTGGTCACCGGCAACCCGGCCTTTGACGGCCTGTTCAGCGCCGACAACTGCGAGCGCGCGCAGCGTTTTCTGGCCGAATGCGGCTGGCAGCGGCTCAAACCCATCCTGTTCGCTGGCCACTGGGAACCCCAGGCCCATCCGTCCACACCGGTGCCGGTGGGCCAGGCGCTGCCGCGCGAGATCGAGGCGGTGTTGCGCGAGCACGTGCGCCAGCGCGAAGAACTCGCCTTGATCGTGCGCTACCACCCCAGCGACTGGACCCAGTACCCGCGCCTGCCCGACGAACCGCGCATCCATTTCAGCGAGCCGCCGCGCGAACCGATCCACCCGCTGATCCTGGCCTCGCAGGCGGTGGTGGTGCAGACGTCCACCGTGGGCCTGGAATCGGCCGTGGGCGGCAAACCAGTGGTTTCGGTGGAGAACTCGCCGGCCGCCCATGTGTGGTTCAGCCTGGCGCAACAGGGTGTGTCCACCCCCGCGGCCGCGCCGACGGAGTTGCCGGCGGTGCTCGACGCGGTGCTGGACGGGCGCGGCACGCCATCCGACCCCAGCTACCGCAGCGATGGACGGGCCGCCCGACGGGTGGCAGACGTCGTGAAGAACAGCCTTGCAGCACGCTCGCTGTGACTGGGAGCGTGCAAAACGCCGGAAAAGCAGGGTCCTGTCGGTCAAAATAGCTCTTTATGGTTTCGCGCCCGCCGCTACAAACAGGGGTGACAAACCCCTGCCTGCGACCGCAGGCGCCACCGACACCCCACACCATGCAAACCATCCCTTACGCCACGCAGTCCATCAACGAGGACGACCTGCGGGCGGTGAACGAGGTTCTGACCTCGGGCTGGCTCACACAGGGACCGGCTGGTCCCCGGTTTGAAAAGGCCTTTGCCGAACGCCACGGCGTGGCGCATGCGGTGGGTGTGAGCAACGCCACGGCGGGCCTGCACATCGCCTGCCTGGCGCTGGGCGCCGGGCCGGGCAAGAGGGTCTGGACCAGCCCGAACAGCTTTGTGGCCTCGGCCAACTGCGCGCTGTATTGCGGAGCGGAGGTGGATTTTGTGGACATCGATCCGGTGACGCGCAACATGAGCGTCCCGGCGCTGACCGCGAAACTCGAACAGGCGGAGCGCGATGGCCAGTTGCCGACCATCGTGATCCCGGTGCACTTCGCTGGTTTGCCCTGCGACCTCGCCCCCCTGCGCTTGCTGGCCGACCAGCACGGTTTCAAGCTGCTGGAAGACGCGTCGCACGCGGTGGGCGCCAGCTACAACGGCCAGCCGATCGGCAGCCGTTACGCCGATGCCAGCGTGTTCAGCTTCCACCCGGTGAAGATCATCACCACCGGTGAAGGCGGCATGGTCACCACGCAGGACGCGGCGCTGGCGCGGCGCCTGCAGCTGCTGCGCTCGCACGGCATCACCCGCACGCCGGGCGAAATGGAACTGCAAGGCCCCATGCCCGGCCCCTGGTACTACGAGCAAGCCACGCTGGGCTTCAACTACCGCCTGACCGACATCCAGTCGGCCCTGGGGTATTCGCAGCTGCAAAAGCTGGACCGCTTCCACGCCGCGCGCGAGCGCCTGGCCGACCGCTACGACCAGCTGCTGGCCGGCCTGCCGCTCAAGCTGCCAGCGCGGGCGCCGTCGGCCAGCAGCAGCGCACGCTCCTCCTGGCACCTGTATGTCGTCGAGGTGCTGCCCGGCGCCGGTGTGGCCGATCGCGAAACCGTGTTCCAGCGCCTGTGGGACGCGAACATCGCGGTCAATGTGCACTACATCCCGATCCACACCCAGCCGTACTACCGCGCGCGCGGCTTCCGCCCCGGGCAGTTCCCGGCCGCCGAGGCCTATTACGCCGGCGCGATCTCGATCCCGCTGTTCCCCACGCTGACCGATACGCAACAGGACCATGTGGTGACCGAACTGCAGAAGGCCTTGAAAGCGTGAAGACGGCCATCATCGTCCAGGCCCGCATGACCTCGACCCGCCTGCCGGGCAAGGTGCTGTTGCCGCTGGCCGGTGAACCCATGCTGACGCGCCTGGTGGAGCGGTTGCGCCGGGTGCAGCGCGCCGATGGCATCGTGATCGCCACCACCACCAACACCACCGACGACGCCATCGCCAAACTGAGCGAGCAACTGGGCGTGCCCTGCCACCGCGGCAGTGAGCACGACGTGCTCTCGCGCTACGCCGATGCGGCACGCCTGCATGGGGCCGACGTGGTGGTGCGCATCACCTCCGACTGCCCGCTGATCGACCCGGCGCTGATCGACCAGGTGATCGCGGTTTACCAAGAAAGCGACTGCGACTGCGTCTCCAACATGCTGCCACCGACCTGGCCCTACGGCATGGCGGTGGAGGTGTTCAGCGCCGCTGCACTCGCCGAGGCGCATGCCGAAGCCGGGCAGCCCGCCGAGCGCGAACACGTCACGCCCTTCCTCTACGCCCACCCCGAGCGCTACCGGCTGCGCAACGTCACCAGCCCGGTGGACCTGAGCCACCACCGCTGGACGGTGGACACCCCCGAAGATTACGAACTGGTGCGGCGCCTGTTCGAAGCCTTGGTCGACACCCACCCT
>JALOSH010000177.1 GCA_025458545.1 Hydrogenophaga sp. | reverse complement strand
CTGGCCGAGCTGCTGCAGGACGTGGTGCAGAACTACCAGCTCACCGCGCAGCAACGCGGCATTGCCTTGCACCTGTCCACCGGCAGCCAGGCCAAGGCGCGGGTGGTGGCCGACATCGCGATGATCGAGCGCGTGCTGCAGAACCTGATCGACAACGCCCTTCGGCACACCGGTGCAGGTGGCTCGGTGGAACTGGCGATCGAAAATCATGGCGCGTTCATGAACATCAGCGTGAGCGACACAGGGCAAGGCATCCGCAGCGAGCACCTGCCGCACATTTTTGAACGCTACTGGCGCGCGCCCGAGGTGGACGACCTTGGCGCTGGCACCAGTTCGGGGCTGGGCCTGGCCATCGTCAAGCGCATCCTGGAGCTGCATGGCAGCGCGGTACAGGTGCAGTCGGAGTTCAGGCGCGGCACCCGCTTCGGGTTTGCCCTGCCGCAGGCCATCTGAAGCGCCACCCCGCTTGGGGAAACCCGGGCACCTGGCACGGTTTCTGATAGCTTCGGGGCATGGCCCTCTCGCTCGACTTTCTCGCTCTGCCGTTGCTGGTAGCCGCCGCGCTGGTGTTCATCAGCGTGCTGGCTGGCGTGGTGTCGGCGCGGGCGGGGTTTTCGTTCCTGCTGGTGTTCCTGCTGGCCGGGGTGCTGGCCGGGGAAGACGGCCCTGGCGGGCTGGTTTTCGACGACTTCAGGCTCAGCTTCTGGGTCGGCAACGTGGCGCTGGCGGTGATCTTGCTCGACGGTGGGCTGCGCACCGAATTCAACACCTTTCGCACCGGTTTGAAGCCTTCCCTGCTGCTGGCCACCGTGGGCGTGCTGGTGTGTGCGGGCATCACCGGGGTGGCGGCGCGCTGGCTGCTGGATTTGCCCTGGCCGCTGGCGCTGCTGGTGGGCGCCATCGTCGGGTCCACCGACGCGGCGGCGGTGTTTTCGCTGCTCAAGTCGTCGGGCGTGAAGCTGAACGAACGGGTGGCCGCCACGCTGGAGATCGAGTCGGGCATGAACGACCCGATGGCGGTCTACCTCACGCTGACCTTCATCGCCGTGGCGCTGGCCGCCACCGCCGGCGCAAGCGCGCCGCTGGGCTGGGCCGACGTGGTTCGCTCGTTGTTGCAGCAGTTTGGCTGGGGCGCGTTGCTCGGCCTGGCGGCGGGTTTTGCCATGGCCGAGCTGCTCAAGCGCCTGGGCCGTGGCGAAGACGGCGGCGGCGGCGTGCGCGCGCTGCTGCTGGTGTCGGGCGGCCTGGTGGTGTTCGCCGCCACCACCTGGATGGGCGGCTCGGGCTTTCTGGCGGTCTACGCCATGGGCGTGATCGTGGGCAACCGGGCGCGGCGCCAGGTGCGCTCGTCGCTCTCGGCCATGGACGGCTACGCCTGGCTCTCGCAGGCGGGCATGTTCTTGCTGCTGGGCCTGCTGGTGACGCCGTCGAGCCTGCTCACCACGCTGTGGCCGGCGCTGGGCGTGTCGCTGGTGCTGATGCTGGTGGCGCGGCCGCTGTCGGTGTGGCTGTGCCTGGCGCCGTTGCGCTTTCCGCCGCGCGAGATCGCCTTCATTTCCTGGGTGGGGCTGCGCGGCGCGGTGCCGATTGTGCTGGCTGTGTTCCCGGTGATGGCGGGTGTGCCGGGGGCACAGACCTTCTTCAACGTGGCGTTTGTGGTGGTGCTGGCCTCGCTGCTGCTGCAGGGCAGCACCATCGCCTGGAGCGCGCGGCGCCTGGGCGTGGACCTGCCAGACCCGGAGGACGAAACCCAGACCCGCCTGGTGTTTGGCGACTTCGAAATCGATGGCCACACACCGCTGGAGTCGCTCTGCGGCTTCTACGGGCTGCCGGTGCCCGCCGAGTCCGACCAGGACGTGGCCGCCTGGCTGCGCACCGAGATCCGCCGCCCGCCGGTGGTGGGCGACCACGCCATGCTGGGCAACGCCGAACTTAGCGTGCGCCGCATGGAGGGGCAGGTGATCGCTCGGGTGGGCATCAAGCTGGGTTGAGGGCGCTCAACCGGTCGGACGCCTGCCAGAGGGAAGGGATGGGTTATATTACTAACCCATCGGTCAGTAACTGCATGCCTTCGCCCACCAATACCACCGCCCCAGCCCCTGGCACCCGCCAGCGCCGCAAAGAGGCGCGCCCCGGCGAACTGCTGGACGCTGCGCTGGCCCTGTTCGTGGAGAAAGGCTTTGCCGCCACCCGGGTGGACGAGGTGGCCGCGCGGGCTGGCGTGTCCAAAGGCACGCTGTTTCTGTACTACCCCAGCAAAGAAGAACTCTTCAAGGCGGTGATCCACGAAACCCTGGCTGGGCGCTTTGACGAATGGAATGCCGAGTTCGAGGTGTTCACCGGCAGCAGCGCCGAGCTGGTGCGCTACTGCCTGCACAGCTGGTGGGAGCGCATCGGTATGACACAGGCATCGGGCATCACCAAGCTGGTGATGAGCGAGGCCGGCACCTTCCCCGACGTGGCCGCCTATTACCAGCAAACCGTGATCAGCCCCGGGCATGCCTTGCTCAAGCGCGTGCTGCAGCGCGGCGTGGACAGCGGGGAATTCCGCGCCATGAACCTGGACCTGGCGGTGTACAGCCTGATCGCACCCATGATTTTTCTGCTGACCTGGAAACATTCCATGGCGCCCTGCTGCCCGCCGGCCGACCAGATCGAGCCCGAGGCCTTCATCGACACGCAGGTGAACCTGCTGCTGCACGGCATGCTCGCCCAGCCTGCCCTGACCCAACGCCCTTGATGTCCATGAGCCCCCATCCACACCAACGCCCCGCCTGGCTCAAATGGCTGCTGCTGGCCCTGCTGATCGGCGCCATTGCCTTCGGCGTGGCCCGTGCCCTGGACAAACGCAGCACGCAGCGCGCCGCGGCCGCCACGGCGGCGGCAGCGATGCAGCAGGCACCGGTGTTTGAAATCGCCGCGCAAGACCTGGTGCGCGTGCAGCGGCTGGCGCTGGACCAGACGGTGGCGGTGTCCGGCTCGCTCAAAGCCGTGCAGACCGCCACCATCAGGGCGCGCGCCGCCGGCGAGGTGCAGGGCCTGAACAAGCGCGAAGGCGACAGCGTGAAAACCGGTGAGGTGCTGGCCCGCATCGACAGCACCGAGGCCGCCGCGCGGGTGCGCCAGGCCGAGGAGCAGGCCCGTGCCGCGCAGGCCCAGGTGGCCATTGCCCAGCGCGGTTTCGACAACAACCAGAAGCTGGTGCAACAGGGTTTCATTTCGGCCACCGCCCTGGACACCACCGCCGGCAACTTGAGCGCGGCCGTGGCCACCCACCGCGCCGCGCTGGCGGCGCTGGACATTGCGCGCAAGGGCCTGGCCGACACCACCTTGCGCTCGCCGCTGAACGGGCAGATCGCCGCGCGCCTGGTGCAGAACGGCGAGCGCGTGGGCGTGGACGCTCGCCTGCTCGACGTGGTGGACCTCTCCGCCTTCGAGCTGGAAGCCGCGCTGGCCCCGGCCGACGCCGCCGCCGTGCAACCGGGGCAGAAAGTGACACTGTCGGTGGAGGGCCTGGCCCAGCCAGTGACGGCCACGGTGGCGCGCATCAACCCCAGCGTGCAGGCGGGCAGCCGCAGCGTGCTGGTGTACCTGCGCGTGCCGGCGGTGCCGGGCATGCGGCAGGGCCTGTTTGCGCAGGGGAAGATCGTCACCGGCCAACTGCAGGCGGCGGCGCTGCCGCTGTCGGCGGTGCGCAACGACAAGCCCGCGCCCTACGTTCAGGTGCTCGCCGCGGATCAGGTGGCGCACGTGGGCGTGACGCTGGACCGCCAGGGCCAGCATGCGGGCCAGGCCATGCTGGTGGTGGATGGCGTGGCCGGTCTGGCCGAAGGCGCTGTGGTGCTGCGCGCCACGGCCGGCGCACTCCGCGAAGGCACGGCGGTGAAAGCGGCCGCACCTGCTGCGGCCAACGCCACGCCCGCCAAACCCTGACGCTGCAACACCATGTGGTTCACCCAGGTTTCGCTGCGCAACCCGGTCTTCGCGACCATGCTGATGATCGGGCTGATGGTGCTGGGGCTGTTCAGCTTCCAGCGCCTGAAGGTGGACCAGTTCCCCAGCATCGACTTCCCCGTCGTGGTGGTGACCACCCAGTACCCGGGCGCCTCGCCCGAGATCGTGGAGGACGAGGTCACGAAGAAGGTGGAAGAGGCGGTCAACGCCATCGCCGGCGTGAACGCGCTGACCTCGCGCAGCTACGAAGGGCAGTCGGTCGTCGTCGTTGAATTCCAGTTGCACATCGACGGACGCAAAGCCGCCGACGATGTGCGCGAGAAGATCGCGCTGCTGCGCCCCAATCTGCGCGACGAGGTGAAAGAGCCAGCGGTGCTGCGCTTCGACCCGTCCAGCCGCCCGATCTGGTCGGTCGCGGTGCTGCCGGATGTGACCCCCGCCTCAGGCCAGCCCGGCGGCGGTATCGCGGCCGCCCAACCCCCGAGTGCTGTTGAACTGACCACCTGGGCCGAGCAGACCCTGAAAAAGCGCCTGGAGAACGTGCGCGGCGTGGGCTCGGTCACGCTGGTGGGCGGCACGCGGCGCGCGGTCAACATCGATCTGGACCCGGCCGCCATGGAGGCCATGGGCATCACCGCCGAACAGGTGGTGGCGGCGGTGCGCAGCGAGAACCAGGACCTGCCAGTGGGCACACTCAAGGAGGCCGAGCGAGACCGCGTGGTGCAGGTGCTGGCCCGCCTGCAGAACCCGCAGGATTTCGAGCAGATCATCGTGGCACGGCGCGGCGGCAACCCAGTCCGGCTGGGCCAGGTGGCCCGCATCAGCGACGCCACGCAGGAGGTGGAAAGCCTGGCGCTCTACAACGGTCAGCGCACCCTGCTGCTGCAGGTGCAGAAGGCGCAAGACGAAAACACCATCGCCGTGACCGACGGGCTCAAGGCGGTGCTGGGCGAGTTGCAGACGCAGTTGCCGCCGGGTGTGAAGCTGGAACCGATTGCCGACGGCTCGCGACCGATCCGCGTGTCGGTGGACAACGTACGGCGCACCCTGATCGAGGGCGCGATCCTCACGGTGCTGATCGTGTTCCTGTTCCTCAACAGCTGGCGCTCCACCGTCATCACCGGCCTCACCTTGCCGATCGCGCTGGTCGGCACCTTCTTCTTCATGGGCCTGTTCGGCTTCACCATCAACATGATCACGCTGATGGCGCTGACGCTGTCGGTGGGCCTGCTGATCGACGACGCCATCGTGGTGCGCGAGAACATCGTGCGCCATGTG
>JALOSH010000176.1 GCA_025458545.1 Hydrogenophaga sp. | reverse complement strand
ATGGCCTGGCACAAACTGGGTGAAGGAGTTGGCGACGGCGATGATGGGCTTGGAGAAATCACCATCCTTCATGCCGGTGGCGCGCCAAAGGGCACGGGCACCCGCCATGTTTCGGCCGGCGGTGGAGGTCTTGGAACGGTAGGCTGGCATGGGTTCTGGACAGAAGGGATGGGACGGGAACGGGGCTGAAATTATCGCCCACTGATGGCGCACAACCCCGCCATCGGTGGGGTAACACCCTCGATCACGAGGGATGTGGGCCGGGGCATGGGGGCAGGACCGGCGCGTCAGCGACGGCGGTTCGGCTTGCGCAGACCCAGCGACTCGCGCTGACGATCGATGCGTTCCTGCTTCTTTTTGTCCATGGCTTCCATCGCCTTGCGCTTGGTGTAGCCGGTGGAATCGGCCCAGGCCCACCAGCCCACAGCCAGGGCGAACGGGGTCAGCACCCACCACCATGACCATGCGGCGACGAATCCGATCTCGAAGTACTTGAGCAGCAACAGGGCAATGCCTGCCATCACAAAATACATCACAGGCTCCGGTAAAGACCCGATGAAGTGCGGCAAGGGTCTGTAACAAACCGTTTGTTCACGCACCACATGGCTAGAATCCGCTTCGTGGTTCTTCCATTTTCACCCACGAGGCTCTGACGATGAAACATGCAATCCTGATTATGGCCGCTTTGGCCACCCTTTCTGCTCCCGCGCTGGCGGACGAGGCTTTGGCCAAGAGCAAGAACTGCATGGCCTGCCACGCTGTCGACAAGAAGCTGGTCGGTCCATCCTACAAGGACTGCCCAGGCTGCAGCCATGCTGGCCACCAAGATCCAGAAGGGCGGTTCGGGCGTGTGGGGAGCGATTCCCATGCCGGCCAACCCGCAGGTCAACGACGCAGACGCCAAAAAACTGGCAACCTGGGTGCTGGGCGTGAAGTAAAACAACCACCCCATCAAGACAGAAAACCCGCTGGTCACCCAGCGGGTTTTTTGCGTTCTAGAACCTTGTCAGGCCAGGGCCGCAGCCCTGGCCGCCGGTTCAATTGTTCTCGGCCAGTTGATCGAGAATGGCCGGGTTCTCCAGGGTGGAGGTGTCCTGGGTGATCGCCTCGCCTTTGGCGATCGAGCGCAGCAGGCGGCGCATGATCTTGCCCGAGCGGGTCTTGGGCAGGTTGTCGCCGAAGCGGATGTCCTTGGGCTTGGCGATCGGGCCGATCTCCTTGCCCACCCAGTCGCGCAGCTCCTTGGCGATGGCTTTGGCCTCGTCGCCGGTGGGGCGCGAGCGCTTGAGCACCACGAAAGCGACGATGGCTTCGCCAGTCAGATCGTCCGGGCGGCCGACCACGGCCGCTTCGGCCACCAGGTCGGTCTTGCCGACCAGGGCCGATTCGATCTCCATCGTACCCATCCGGTGACCGGAGACGTTCAGCACATCGTCGATGCGGCCGGTGATACGGAAGTAGCCGCGATCGGCGCTGCGCACCGCACCGTCGCCGGCCAGGTAGTAGCCCTTGAGCTCCTCGGGGAAGTAGCTCTTCTTGAAACGTTCCGGATCGCCCCAGATGGTGCGGATCATCGACGGCCAGGGCTTCTTGACCACCAGGATGCCGCCCGCGCCATTGGGCACGTCGTTGCCGGTCTCGTCGACGATGGCGGTGGTGATGCCCGGCAGCGGCAGGGTGCAGGAGCCCGGCACCAGCGGCGTGGCGCCCGGCAGCGGGGTGATCATGTGGCCGCCGGTCTCGGTCTGCCAGAACGTGTCCACGATCGGGCAGCGCTCGCCGCCCACGTGCTTGTAGTACCACATCCAGGCTTCCGGGTTGATCGGCTCACCGACCGAACCCATGAGGCGCAGGCTGCTCAGATCCCAGTTCTTGGGGTGCACCTTCTCGTCGCCTTCGGCGGCCTTGATCAGCGAGCGGATGGCCGTGGGTGCGGTGTAGAAGATGGTGCACTTGTGCTTTTCGATCATCTGCCAGAAGCGGCCGGCGTTCGGGTAGGTGGGGACGCCTTCGAACACGATCTGGGTAGCGCCCGCGGCCAGGGGACCGTAGGCCACATAGCTGTGGCCGGTGATCCAGCCGATGTCGGCCGTGCACCAGAACACGTCGTTGTCCTTCAGGTCGAAGGTCCAGTTCATGGTCAGGTTGGCCCAAAGCAGGTAGCCACCGGTGCTGTGCTGCACACCCTTCGGTTTGCCCGTGGATCCGGACGTGTAAAGCACGAACAAAGGGTGTTCGGCGCCGACCATTTCGGCGGGACAGTCGGTCGACTGGCTGGCCATCACGTCGTGCATGAAGCTGTCGCGACCGGCGACCATGTTGCAGGCGGTGGGCGTGCGCTGGAACACGATCACGTCCTTGATGGATTCGCACCCCCCCATGGCAATGCCTTCGTCCACGATGGACTTCAGCGGCAGCTCCTTGCCGCCACGCAGCTGGTAGTTGGCGGTGATCACGGCCACGGCGCCGGCGTCCTGGATGCGCTCCTGCAGCGCCTTGGCCGAGAAGCCACCGAACACCACGCTGTGGGTGGCGCCGATGCGGGCGCAGGCCTGCATGGCCACCACGCCTTCAATGGTCATGGGCATGTAGATGACCACGCGGTCACCCTTCTTCACGCCGCGGGACTTCAGCGCGTTGGCAAACTGGGACACCTTGTTCAGCAGCTCGCGGTAGGTGACCTTGGTGACCTCGCCGCCGTCGGCTTCAAAGATGATGGCCGTCTTGTTCTCGACCGGTGTGCCCATGTGGCGATCGAGGCAATTGAAGGATGCGTTCAGTTCGCCGTCCTCGAACCACTTGTAGAACGGCGCATTGGACGTGTCCAGCGTGCGCGAGAACGGCTTGTGCCATGTGAGCACCTCGCGCGCGCGCTTCGCCCAGAACCCCTCGAAGTCACTCTCAGCCTCGGCACAAAGCGCGTGGTAGGCATCCATGCCAGAGATGCGGGCCGCTTTTCGGGTGGCTTCGGAGGGCTCGAAAACGCGGTTTTCGACAAGGGTCGACTGAATGGCGTTCGACGGTGCGGTCATGGGCAAGTCTCCTCTGGGGATGGTGGGAATCAACCACCGGAATGTGCGCAAAGGCTCTTACGAGCCACTTACATGGTAGTGCCCAAAGGCCAGCCCAAGCTCCCTAAAATACTGGGTTTTGCGTCAACAGGCTCTTGCAAGCACCATGTCCGAAGCCCTTTCCGAAACGCCATCGCTTCGTCAGCGCATTGGCCAATTCGTGGCCAGCCGGCAGATTCAGCATCTGATCCTGACTTTGATCGTGATCAACGCCGTGGTTCTGGGCCTGGAGACGTCTCCGTCGGTCATGGCGCAGGCGGGAGACCTTCTGCGAAGCATCGACCGGGCTCTGTTGGCGGTGTTCGTGGTGGAACTGGCGCTGCGGCTGTATGCCCACCGCGGCGCTTTCTTCCGTGACCCCTGGAGCGTGTTCGACCTGATTGTGGTCGCCATTGCCCTGGTGCCAGCCAGCGGCCCGCTCGCCGTGCTGCGCGCCTTGCGCGTGCTTCGGGTGTTGCGGGTGCTGACCCTTGTTCCCTCCATGCGACGCGTGGTGGGTGCCCTGCTTTCGGCCATACCGGGGTTGTCGTCCATTGCCCTGGTCTTGCTGCTGGTGTTCTATGTGTTTGGCGTCATTGCCACGCACCTGTTCGGTCCCGCGTTTCCGGAGTGGTTCGGACACCTGGGTCGATCGCTGTACACCCTGTTCCAGGTCATGACCCTGGAAAGCTGGTCGATGGGCATCTCGCGCCCCGTGATGGAAAAGGTTCCCTACGCGTGGGCCTTTTTCATCATCTTCATCCTGTTCGCCACGTTCACCATGCTCAACCTGTTCATCGCGATCATCGTGAACGCGATGCAGAGCTTCAGCGAGGCTGAGCACCAGTCGACGGTGAACACCGTCGAACACGTCGGACAGTCCATCGAGCACGAGATCCACGCCGAGGTGCAGTCGCTGCGCCAGGAGATTGGCGAGCTCAAGGCGCTGCTGCGCAATGCCGGATTGCCAACACCGCGCTCCCCCATTTCAACGCCCCACGAAAGCCAGACATGAGCACCATCCGCCAGGAAGACCTGATCGAATCCGTCGCCGCCGCGTTGCAGTACATCAGCTACTACCACCCGGCCGACTACATCCAGCACCTGGCCCGCGCCTACGAGCGCGAGCAAAGCGCCGCCGCCAAGGATGCGATCGCCCAGATCCTGACCAACTCCAAGATGAGCGCCTTCGGTCACCGGCCGATCTGCCAGGACACCGGTATCGTCAACGTCTTCCTCAAGGTCGGCATGAACGTGCGCTGGGAGGGTTTCACCGGCAGTCTCGAGGACGCCGTCAACGAAGGCGTGCGCCGTGGCTACAACCACCCGGACAACCAGCTGCGCGCCAGCGTGGTGGCCGACCCGCACTTCGCACGCAAGAACACCAAGGACAACACGCCCGCGGTCATCTTCACCGAAATCGTGCCTGGCGATACGGTGGACGTCACGGTGGCCGCCAAGGGCGGCGGCTCCGAGAACAAGTCCAAGATGATCATGATGAACCCCAGTGACTCGCTGGTGGACTGGGTGCTCAAGACGGTACCCACCATGGGCGCCGGCTGGTGCCCACCGGGCATGCTGGGCATCGGCATCGGCGGCACCGCCGAAAAGGCCGTGCTGCTTGCCAAAGAGAGCCTGATGGACGACCTGAACATGTACGAACTGCAGGCCAAGGCCGCCAGGGGCGAGAAGCTGGATCAGGTGGAGGAACTGCGCCTGGAGCTGTACGAGAAGGTCAACGCCCTCGGCATCGGTGCACAAGGCTTGGGTGGCCTGACCACCGTGCTGGACGTCAAGATCAAGATGTACCCGACGCACGCGGCGTCCAAGCCGGTGGCCATGATTCCCAACTGCGCCGCCACGCGTCATGCGCACTTCGTGATGGACGGCTCCGGCCCGGTCTACCTGGAAGCGCCCAGTCTGGACCTGTGGCCCAACGTCAACTGGGCTCCCGATACCGAGAAGAGCCAGCGTGTGGATCTCAACTCGCTGACGAAAGAACAGGTCGCCTCCTGGAAACCGGGCCAGACCCTGCTGCTCAATGGCAAGATGCTGACCGGCCGCGACGCCGCCCACAAGCGCATCCAGGACATGCTGGCCAAGGGTGAGCAACTGCCGGTGGACTTCACCAACCGCGTCATCTACTACGTGGGTCCGGTCGATCCGGTGCGCGACGAGGTGGTGGGTCCGGCCGGTCCGACGACCGCCACCCGCATGGACAAGTTCACCGACATGATGCTGGAGAAGACCGGTCTGATCGCCATGATCGGCAAGGCCGAGCGCGGTCCGGTCGCCATCGAGTCGATCAGGAACCACAAGTCGGCCTACCTGATGGCCGTCGGCGGCGCCGCCTACCTGGTGTCCAAAGCCATCAAAGGCGCCAAGGTGGTGGGCTTCGAGGACCTGGGAATGGAAGCCATCTACGAGTTCGACGTGGTCGACATGCCGGTCACCGTGGCGGTGGACTCGGGCGGTACGAGCGCCCACATCACGGGGCCAGCCGAGTGGCAGCAGCGCATTGCCTCGGGCGAGTTCAAAGGCATTGCGGTCACCAGCGCTTGAAGACCGTCGGCGTCTGGGACAGCGGTGTTGGCGGCCTGAGCGTCCTGCGCGCACTGCTGGCCGAGCTGCCCGAGGTCCGATTTGTCTATGTTGCCGACAGTGCGTTCGCGCCTTACGGAGGACGAAGCGCCGAGTTGATCACCGAGCGTGGCTTGCACATCACTGCGGCACTGCTTGACGGCGGGCCGCTGGACGCCCTGGTGGTGGCCTGCAACACCGCCACGGCGGGCGCCATCGACGCCTTGCGTGACCGCCATGCCCAGCTTCCCGTGGTTGGTGTGGAGCCGGCTCTGCGACCTGCGGCGCAGTCCACACGATCAGGTCATGTCGGTGTACTGGCCACCCAGGGCACCTTGGCCAGCCGGCGCTACGCCGACCTGGTGTCACGCACCGTGGCCGCATATCCGCACGTGCGATTCAGCAGCCAGGCCTGTGAAGG
>JALOSH010000175.1 GCA_025458545.1 Hydrogenophaga sp. | reverse complement strand
TGCTGATCACGCACGACGTGGACGTGATCCGCGCCATGGCGCACGAGTTGCTGGTGATGAAAGACGGCGAGATCGTCGAGGCCGGCCCTGCGCTCCAGGTGCTGGAGGAGCCTCAGCACCCTTACACCCAGCAGTTGGTCCGGGCCGTGCTTTGAACCGCACAGCCACCGCCCGCCGTGACGCTTTGCACCGTCTCGCATCGGGCGGTGGCCGGGGTGTCGGGTGCGCTTGACATGGGTCAACCGCCGCGGCCGACCCAGCGGCTATAAACCAGCGTCCGTTGTGGTTACCGCGCCCGATGTGTGCTGGACACCCGATCTACCAACCGCCCCATACCGCCCTTGAACCCTGCCGCCACATCCGTGAACCTGATGTCCCCCCTGCGCTGGCTGGCACTGGGCTGGTCCGACCTGCGGCGCAATCCCAAACCAGGGCTGTTGCACGGGCTGCTGCTGGCCGCGTTTGGCTGGCTGTTGCTCTGGGTGGCGCACGACCGCTTCTGGATGTTGGCCGGCGCCTTCTCCGGGTTTCTGATCGTGGCGCCGATTCTGGCCACGGGGCTGTACCACATCAGCCGAGAAAATGCCGCCGGTCGGGCGGCGGGCTTGCGCGACGTGATCGCCTTGTGGCGCTCGGGCGATGGTCGGCTGGTGCGTTTTGGCCTGTTGCTCGGCCTGGCCGGCACCGGCTGGGTGCTGACCTCGGCCGGACTCATCACCCTGATGTCGCCGGAACCGATCGAGAAACCCCTGGACTTTCTGCGCAGCGTGGTGCTGCAGCAAGAACTGGGCTTGTTCGAGGTCTGGTTGCTGATGGGCGCCTTGCTGGCGGCACCCATTTTTGCGTCCAGCGTGATGGCCATTCCCATGCTGGTGGACACCCCGGTGCCGGTCAGCACCGCCGTGGGTGAGAGCTGGCGCTGCGTGGCCAGTGAACCCGCCGTGATGGCCTTGTGGGCCTTGGTCCTGGCGGTGCTGTCGGCGGTCGGCATGTTGACGGCCCTGCTCGGCCTGATCGTCATCGTTCCCTGGTTGGCCCATGCCAGTTGGCACGCCTACCAGGAGCTGACCGCCCGATCGCCCTACAAGGTGGTCCGCTGAAGCCGAGCCCGCCCGCCATGCAAAACACCATTTTGGGCTACACCGAGGGTCAGATTGCCCAGTTCGGGCTCACCTTCGGAGTCGGCGCGTTCATCCTGTACATGTTGTTCATTGTGCTGAACCTCGCCCGGGAGTCCAAGGCGGGCAAGTTCGGCACCTTCATGCTGTTCCTGGTGCTCTCGTTTGGCATGTTGGGGTTCCTGGCCAAAAACCTCATCCAATGGGTGTTGGGCATTTGAGCTTTTTGTCGGCCTGAATCTTGCAAACAAGGGTGGTCAGGCGTTACAATGCGAGCTTCACGACCAAATGGGCGGGTAACTACCGGCCCATTTTTTTTGGCCGAACGCTTTTGCAACCCGACTTATTTCACAAGGCAAATACTTCACACGATGGCCTGGCAAGACACCGTCACACAAACCGTCTCCGGACTGGGTTATGACCTGGTGGACCTTGAGCGCTCCGCCGGTGGTTTGTTGCGGGTCACGATTGACTGGCCCTGGCAGCCGCCCGCAGAAGGCCAGACCCCTGGCGAAGAGCGGTATGTGACGGTGGAAGATTGTGAAAAGGTGACGCGCCAGCTGCATTACCTGCTGGAAGTCGAAGGGCTTGAGTACCGCCGCCTGGAAGTGGGTTCGCCCGGCATAGATCGGCCGCTGCGCAACGAGGCGGACTTTGCCCGATTCGAGGGCCAGGTGATTGACCTGACCCTCAAGGCGCCGATCGGCGCCACCGGTTCCGCGGTGTCGGCCAACCGGAAAAAGTTTCGCGGCACGCTGGAGCGTGCCGCCGACGGTGTCATGTGGCAGCTGGTCTGGAGCGACGAGCCAGAACCCAAGCCGGGTCAGCGGGTGAGCAAAAAGCGCGTCCCGGCGCCTCTGCAGGCCCTGAGCTTTGTGCTGGCAGACATCCAGCAGGCCAGGTTGGCGCCGATCGTGAATTTCAAAGGCCGCCAGGCGGCCGGGTCGGGTGCGGTGTGACCGCGCTGGACCCTGCAGGTATTCCATTGTTTGACTTTGAGAAAAGAATTCGGAAAGGTGGGCGAGTGAAATGAACCGCGAAATGTTGATGCTGATCGATGCGATCTCGCGTGAGAAAAACGTCGAGCGCGATGTGGTGCTGGGCGCTGTGGAACTGGCGCTGGCCTCGGCCACCAAAAAACTCTACAAAGGCGATGTGGACATCCGCGTGGCCATGGACCCGGACAGCGGCTCCTACGAGACCTTCCGCCGCTGGCTGGTGGTGCCCGACGAAGCGGGCCTGCAAAACCCGGACGCTGAAGAGCTGCTGACCGATGCCCGCGACGAAATCGCCGACATCGAGGAAGGCGACTTCATCGAGAAGCCGGTGGAGAGCGTGCCCATTGGCCGCATCGGCGCCATGGCCGCCAAGCAGGTGATCCTGCAGAAGATCCGTGACGCCGAGCGCGAAATGCTGCTCAACGACTTCATGAGCCGTGGCGACAAAATTTTTGTCGGGACCGTCAAGCGCATGGACAAGGGCGATCTGATCGTCGAAAGCGGGCGGGTCGAAGGCCGTCTGAAGCGTGGCGAGATGATCCCCAAGGAGAACTTCCGCACCGGCGACCGCGTGCGCGCCATGATCATGGACGTGGACCTGACATTGCGCGGCGCTCCGATCATCCTGTCGCGCTCGGCGCCAGCCTTCATGATCGAGCTGTTCCGCCAGGAAGTGCCCGAGATCGAACAAGGCCTGCTGGAGATCAAAACCTGCGCCCGCGACGCCGGTTCGCGCGCCAAGATCGCCGTTCAGTCGCACGACAAGCGCATCGACCCCATTGGCACCTGCGTCGGTGTGCGCGGCTCCCGCGTCAACGGCGTGACCAACGAGCTGGCTGGCGAGCGGGTGGACATTGTGCTGTGGTCCGAAGATCCGGCGCAGTTCGTCATCGGTGCGCTGGCACCCGCCAACGTGGTGTCGATCGTGGTCGACGAGGAGCGCCACGCCATGGACGTGGTGGTGGACGAGGAAAACCTCGCCATCGCCATTGGCCGCGGAGGCCAGAACGTGCGCCTGGCATCCGAGCTGACCGGCTGGCGCATCAACATCATGACCGCCGACGAGTCGGCGCAGAAGCAGGCCGATGAGGCCGATGGCATCCGCAAGCTGTTCATGGCCAAGCTCGACGTGGACCAGGAGATCGCCGACATCCTGATCGAAGAGGGTTTCACCAGCCTGGAAGAGGTGGCCTATGTGCCGCTGCAGGAAATGCTGGAGATCGAGTCCTTCGACGAGGACACCGTCAACGAGTTGCGTGCCCGTGCCAAGGACGCGCTGTTGACAATGGAAATCGCCCGCGAAGAAAGCGTCGAAGAGGTTTCGCAAGACCTGCGCGATCTGGAGGGCGTGACCCTCGACCTGGTGGCCAAGCTGGCCGACGGCGGGGTCCACACCCGCGACGAGCTGGCCGACCTGGCCACCGACGAATTGACCGACATCACCGGCCAGACGCCTGAAGAGGCCACGGCTCTGATCATGAGGGCCCGCGCGCACTGGTTCGCCAGCGACGAAGCGCCTGCATCGAACGGAACCGCGGAGGCCTGAGCGGAGCAAAGAACCTATGACAAGTACCACCGTCGCCGAACTGGCTGCCGAGCTGAAAAAGCCCACCTCCCTGTTGCTGGAGCAACTCTCCGCGTCCGGGGTGCCCAAGACCTCCGGGGAAGATCCGGTGTCCGAATCCGACAAGCAGATGCTGCTCGGTCACCTCAAGGCCGCGCACGGCACGGCCGGCGGCGAGCGCAAGAAGATCACGCTTGTGAAGAAGTCCACCAGCGAGATCAAGCAGGCGGATGCCACGGGTCGTGCGCGCACGATCCAGGTGGAGGTGCGCAAGAAGCGCACCTTTGTGAAGCGCGACGACGAGGTGATCGTGCCCGAAGCCGAGCCCTCTGCCAGCGCCCCGGCCGCTCCGGTGATCGATGAGGCCGAGCTTGCTCGCCGCGAGGAAGACGCGCGTCGCCAGGCCGAGTTGCTGCGCCGTCAGGAAGAAGAGCTGGCCCAGAAGCGGCGCGATCGTGAAGCCGAGGAGGCCCGGCAGGCCCAGGCCGAGCAGGACCGACTCAATGCCGAAGCGGCTGCCCGCGCCGCCAGCGAAGCGGCAGCGGCCGCTCCACTCGCGATGGACGCCGAGGGCAGCGCCGCCGTGCGCATTGCCGAACAGGCCAAGGCGCGCACCGCTTCGCTCGAACGCGAGTCTGCCGCCCGGGTGCTGGCCGACAAGAACGCCGAGGTCAAGAAGGCCGATGAGCTGCGCGCCCAGGACCTGCTGGAGCGTCGCCGCAAGGCCGAATCGGAAGCGGCCAACATCCGCGCCATGATGGCCGCCCCGTCCAAGCCCATGGTGGCCAAGAAGCCCGAGCCCGCGCCAGACGCCAAAGCCATCAAAGGCACGCTGCACAAACCCGCCGGTACGCCGGGCGCCAAGCCTGCTGCTTCCGCTGGCGCCGCTGCCGCTGGCTCGGCTCCGGGCAAGAAAGAGGTCAAGTCCGAAAACCTGTCGTCGACCTGGAAGGACGACGCGGCCAAGAAGAAAGAAATCAAGACCCGTGGCGACACCTCGGCTGGTCGCTCCAACTGGCGCGGTGGGCCGCGCGGTGGCAGTGGTCGCCGCGGCGATCGCAACGACCGCGACAGCTCGGCCAGCAGCTTTGTCGCGCCGACCGAAGCCAAGGTCATTGAAGTGCATGTGCCCGAGACCATCACGGTGGCCGAGCTCGCGCACAAGATGAGCCTGAAGTCGTCCGAAGTGATCAAGCAGCTGATGAAACTGGGTCAGATGGTGACCATCAACCAGCCGCTGGACCAGGACACCGCCATGATCGTGGTGGAAGAGCTGGGCCACACCGCCGTGATCGCGGCGCTGGACGACCCGGAGGCCTTCACCGAAGAAGAGGGCGCTCAGCAACAGGCCGAACTGCTGCCGCGCGCACCCGTGGTCACGGTCATGGGCCACGTGGACCATGGCAAAACCTCGCTGCTGGACTACATCCGCCGCGCCAAGGTGGCGGCGGGTGAAGCTGGTGGCATCACGCAGCACATTGGTGCCTACCACGTGGAAACCCCACGCGGCATGGTGTCCTTCCTCGACACCCCGGGTCACGAGGCGTTCACCGCCATGCGTGCCCGCGGTGCGCAGGCCACCGAC
>JALOSH010000174.1 GCA_025458545.1 Hydrogenophaga sp. | reverse complement strand
CGGTGGCCGCTGCACGCTCGCCTCGTAGTAGCTGCTCTGGTTGAGCGAGGTGTCGGAGTCCAGCAGCGAACGATGGAACATGGTCAGAGTGCCTGGGTCGAGACAATCAGGGCACCGGTGGAACCGGCGTCGCCGGGCCACTGGGTGCGTCCCCGCTCCCGCAGGAGAGGGGGGAAGACGCGGAGCGGCGCAGGGGTGTTCACTTTTTGGCCACCTGGCCGCAGAGGTAGGTCCAGACGAACGTGGCCGCCGCGTTGCTGGTGAGTTCGGCGTGGTCGTAGACCGGCGCCACCTCCACGCAGTCCATGCCGATCCAGTTCAGATCGGCCAGCTCTTCGATGAAGGTCAGCACCTGCGAACTGCTCAGACCGCCGGGTTCGGGCGTGCCGGTGCCGGGCGCAAAGGCCGGGTCGAGCACGTCGATGTCCAGCGTCAGGTAACAGGGCCGCGCGCCCATGCGCTGGCGGATCGCGTCGATGGCCGGTTGCAGCCCGGCACCGTCGAGGCCGCGCAGCGCGCGGGCGGTGAAGATCTGCCCGCCCTGGTCGGCCACGTACTCGCGCGCGGCGCGTTCGCCAGCCGATCGAATGCCGATCTGCACCGTGTGCGAAGGGCTGATCAGCCCCTCCTGAATCGCCTCGTAGGTCCAGGTGCCATGGCCCGACGGTTCGCCGAAGTGATCGGTCCAGGTGTCGCAATGGGCATCGAAATGCACGCAGGCCAGCGCCTCGCCGTGGCGGGCACGGGCCGCGCGCAGCAGCGACAGCGTGACGGAGTGGTCGCCACCCAGGAACACGCAGTGGTGCTTTGCCATCAGCGCGGCGGCCTGGGCCTCGATGTGGCGGCGCACCTCGGGCAGCGGCGAGGCGTTGGGCAGGCGCATGTCGAGCGCGTCGCCCAGGTGCTCGGCGGGAGAAACATCAAAGAACGGGTGAATGCCGTCGCACAGCATCAGGCTGGCCGCGCGGATCGCCTGCGGCCCGAAGCGCGCGCCCGGACGGTTGGTCACCACGCCGTCGTACGGCACACCAGCGATGGCAAACGGCTGGTCGCGCAACTCAGGCACGGCCAGGAAGCGGTTGGTGTTGTTGGCGTAAGCGAACTGGCCCATGGCCATGGGGGGTCCTGAAAAAAATGAAAAGAGTCGGCACGGGTCACCGGCCTGCACGCCACGATAGCAAGCCGGGGCGGCCGGCCTGAGTCCAATTGTCCGGGCGCCTGGCCATCCACCCGCAGCAGCGGCGGCAAGCCCAACCTGACCGCTTCCGCTAGCATGCACGGTCAACCGCCGCGCGCGGCACCCCATCCCATCCAAGGACCCCCATGAAGCTCTACTACTCGCCCGGCGCCTGCTCGCTCTCGCCCCACATCGTGCTGCACGAATCCGGCCTGCCCTTCGAAGCCATCGCCGCACCCACCAAAACCCACCAACTGCCCGACGGCACCGACTACTACACCATCAACCCGCTGGGCTATGTGCCGCTGCTGGTCATGAGAGACGGCGAAAAACTGCGCGAAGGCCCGGCCATCGTGCAATACATCGCCGACCAGGTGCCCGAGAAAAACCTGGCCCCGGCCTACGGCACGCTGGGCCGCTACCGCCTGATGGAGTGGCTGACCTTCATCGGCACCGAACTGCACAAAGGCTTCTCGCCGCTGTTCAACCCCGCCATGCCCGAAGAAGCCAAAGCCCTGGCCCGGACCCGCCTGGTCCAGCGCCTCACCTGGGTGGACGCTGAACTCGCCGGCAAGTCCTACCTGCTGGGCGATGCCTTCAGCGTGGCCGATGCCTACCTGTTCACCGTCACCAACTGGGCCGGCAAAGTGGGCGTGGACATCAGCGGGCTGGCGAACCTGGGCGCCTACCGCGCCCACGTGGCGGCGCGCCCGGGTGTGCAGGCCGCCATGAAAGCCGAAGGCCTGACGAAGTAAAGCGGTCCCGGCGGCTGTATCCGCCTCACAGCGCCCGCTGCCGCAGCGCCAGCAGCGCGCCCACCCACAGCGCACCGGCTGAAAACACCAGCCCGCGCGCCAGGCCGCCCGGGCCGTCGGCGATCAGGCCCACCACCGTGGGACCGGCGATCTGACCGGCTGCGAACACCACGGTAAAGGTGCTGATGCCGGCCGCCCATTGCGACGGCGGCAGGTTGTGGCGCACCAGCGCGGTGGTGCTGGCCACCACCGACAGGAACACCCCACCAAACAGCAGGCCCGACACCATCAACAGCGGCCAGGCGCTGGTGAGCGCCGGCAGGATGGCGGCCACGCCGAGCAGGCCATTGAGCACCGCCAGCGCCCGGCCGCTGCGGTGGCGGTCCAGCAGCCCGGCCCAGATGCGCGACGACGCCACCACCGCCACGCCCAGCAGCGCATAGAACAGCGTGATCGCGCCCACGCTGCTGCCCTGCTCGCGCAGCAGCGCGATCACGAACGTCATGTAGCCGATGTAGCCGATGCCGAAACCGGCGTAAGCCAGCAAGGCAAAACGGAAGTCGCGGGCGCGGAACACCCGCTGACCCGGCCGCCCGGCGGTCGGCGTGGGTGCGGCGGCCTCGTGTTCGGCCAGCACCCGCGCCGGCCAGGCCAGCAGCGCGGTGGCCAGCAGGCACACCACCGCCAGTGCCCACCAGGCCCAGGCCCAGGCGTGGGGTCGCTCGGCGGCCATCTCCAGGGCCAGCGGCACACCCAGCGCCGAGACCACGATGCCCAGACCGGTGCCGCCGTAGTACAGACCCAGCAACAGGCCGCTGCGCTGCGGCTGGCGCGCGCCCAGACGCGCCGCCAGCAAGCCACCGGTGCTGAACACCAGTGCACTGGCCACACCCGCCAGGCCGCGCTGCACCAGCAACGCCGTGGCACTGGTGAAGAAGCCGCTGGCGGCCATGAACAGCGTGGCCAGCAAAGCGCCCACCATCAGCACCCGGGTGGGCGAGGTGCGCCGCAACAGCCACGACATCGCCAGCGCCCCCAGCAGGTAGCCCACGGCGTTGGCGGTGTTCATGGCCCCGGCCAGGGTGTAGCTCCAGCCCAGATCGTCGCGCATCGGCGGCAGCAGCAGGCCATAGGCAAACCGCGTGATGCCGAGCGACACCGCAGCACCGAGCGACAGCGCCAGCGCCAGCCGCAGGTAAGGCGTGGTGTCGGGCGGCGCGGTAAGAGGCATGCGCCCATTGTGGCGTGCCCGGGCAGCGACTGGCGTCAGCGGCAGAGCCGGTGGAAGAACACATTGCCACACCAGCACTTCGACAGGATCACAGCGAACTGTTTTTGGGCGCTGCCCTCACCGGCGGCAAAGGTCCCGTTCAGGGGCACCGCCGGGCCGGCTTGGCCGGACGGCCAGTGCCGCCCCCCTCCCGCCGAAGGCGAGAGAGGGGGGTGACGCGAAGCGGCGCGGGGGGTGATTCGCCTTATGACCCGAGGCCCACCGGCGCGGGTGCCCGCATCACGATCTGGGTGAACAGGCGGTCGAACTGCGGGTCGCGCGGGATGCGGGCGCTCAGCGGGTTCTGGTTGGTGGCAAACGCGGCGTTCATCGCGCGCCAGTCGGCGTCGGTCAGCAGGCGCTCGGCCACCGGCAGGATCGCGGTTTCTTCCAGCCGCATGTGCTCCAGGTAGAAGTCCACGTAGCGGGTCACTTCGTCGATGAAGCTCTGCCGGTGCGCATTGCCCAGCAACTCCCAGGCCAGCAGCAGGTGCATCAGCTCGCGCACCCGGGCCTCGCCCTGCATGTGGTCGCGTTCCAGCTGGTCGATGGTGGCCATGGTGCTCGGCGCCACGCGCGCCACGCGCGGAAACAGCAGGTCGGACTCCTTGGGGTGGTGGTGCTTTTCGGGGAACTCGTCGATGTAGAACAGCATGGCGCGCAACACGTCGAAAAAGCGCTCCGACTCGTCGGCTCCGTCGGGATTGGGGCCGCGCCGCACCAGCTGCATGAGCGACTGCAGCATCGCGGCCAGCGTGGCGTGCTCGTCGCGGATCACGCGCAGCGCTTCGTGGTTCATGGGAATCTCCTCGGGCAAAACCAACCGATCGGTCGGCGAACTGGAGGGTCGACTATGGCCGAGTCCCTTCCGACAGGGTTTGACGCATGTCAAGCGAGCGCGCCAGAACTGCGCCGGCACCGATCACCGGGGCGGTGGCCGCCAGCGTTTGAGCAGCAGCGCGTTGCTCACCACGCTCACCGAACTCAGCGCCATGGCCGCACCGGCCAGCACCGGGCTCAGGTAGCCCAGCGCCGCCAGCGGGATGCCGGCCGCGTTGTAGGCGAAGGCCCAGAACAGGTTCTGCCGGATCTTGCGCACGGTGCGGCGCGAGATGTCAAGCGCGGCGGCCACCAGCACCGGGTCGCCGCGCAGCAGCGTGATGCCGGCGGCGTGCATCGCCACGTCGGAGCCACCGCCCATCGCCAGACCGACGTCGGCGGCCGCCAATGCGGGCGCATCGTTCACACCATCGCCCACCATCGCCACAGTGTGCAAGTGGCCCCCGCGCTCCACCGCTGCGCGGGTCGCTGCCCCCCGAGGGGGTGCGAATTCAGCTTGGGGCGGCCCGGCGCTGAATTCATGGCCCCCACGCAGCCGCGCCACCACCGCCGCCTTGTCGCCCGGCAGCACCTCGGCAATGACCTCACCGCCGTTCTCGGGTGGGCCGGGGTGCAGGCCCAGGGTGCGGGCCATGGCTTCGGCGGCGCTGCGGTTGTCGCCCGACACCATGAACAGCCGCAGGCCTTGCGCGCGCAGCCGCGCCAGCGCCTCGCGCGCACCCGGCTTGGCTTCGTCGCCAAAGGCCAGCAGCGCCAGCGGGCTCCACACACCCGCACCGCCCTGGCTGGCCAGCACCGACAACGTGGCGCCCTGCGCCTGGGCGCGCTGCAACGCGGCGGCCAGCGGCGCCAGTGGCACACCCAGCTCGTCCATCCAGCGCAGGCTGCCCAGCACCAGCGGTGCGCCCTGCACAGTGCCCGAGGTGCCGCGCCCGGCCACGCCCTGCACCCCGCTGGCCGCGTCGGGCGCGGGTGTCCAGCCGCGCTCGGCGGCCACGTCCATCACCGCGCGCGCCAGCGGGTGCCGTGCCGGTCTTGTCGAACGCGACCGTGTCGACCCGGTGCGCGATCTCCAGCGCCTGCGCGTCCTTGATCAGAATGCCGTGCTGCGCCGCCACCCCGGTACCGGCCATGATGGCGGTGGGCGTGGCCAGCCCGAGCGCACACGGACAAGCGATCACCAGCACCGCCACCGCGTGCAGCAGGGCCTCTTCCACCGGTGCGCCGCTCCACAGCCAACCGCCCAGCGTGGCCAATGCAATCACCAGCACCACCGGCACGAACACCGCCGCCACCTGGTCCACCAGGCGCTGCACCGGCGCCTTGCCAGCCTGTGCGTCCTGCACCAGCGCGATGATGTGCGCCAGCACGCTCTGCGCGCCCACCGCGCGCACGCTCACCTGCACCGCGCCTTCACCATTGAGCGAGCCGCCGGTCACCGAGTCGCCCACCTGTTTGGGCACCGGCATGGCCTCGCCGGTGAGCATGGATTCGTCGGCCTGGGTCTGGCCCTGCGTCACCGTGCCGTCGGCCGGAAAACGCTCGCCCGGCAACACGCGGATCAGGTCGTCGGGCAGCAGCTCGTCGACCGGCACGTCGGTTTCTTCGGTGCGTTTCACACCGTCGGGCAAAAGGTGGGCGCGGTCCGGCCGCAGCGCATGCAGCGCGCGGATCGCGCTGGTGGTCTGGCGCTTGGCGCGCGCCTCCAGCCACTTGCCCAGCAACACCAGCGTGATCACCACCGCCGAGCCTTCGTAATACAGGTGCACCATCTCGCCCGGTTCGGCCTTCCACCACAACCAGGTCGAGAGCGCCCAGCCCGCCGTGGTGCCAATGGCCACCAGCAGCTCCATGTTGCCGGTGCGCGCCTTCAGCGCGTGCCAGCCCGCCGTGTAGAAGCGGGCACCCAGCCAGAACTGCACCGGCGTGGCCAGCACAAACTGCATCCAGGCCGGCAACATCCAGTGTTTCCCGAACAGGTCGCCCACCATCGGCAGCACCAGGGGCGCCGACAGCAGCAGACCGGCCAGCACCGGCAAGAAATCAACAGAAACACCGTGCCAATGCGCGCCGGTGTCAGCGTCCATCGCGTCCAGGGCGCGGGGTTCGTAACCCGCGTC
>JALOSH010000011.1 GCA_025458545.1 Hydrogenophaga sp. | reverse complement strand
CAGGCGCCAGCCACGGGTTTCCCACTGGCCGTGGGCTTTGGCCAGGCGCAGCACCTGGGCCGGGTCGACTTCGTCCTCCCCCGCGTTGTTCAGCGCCAGTAACTGGCGGTAGGGCTTGCCCACCACCTGCTGGCGGCGGTGGCCGTGCAGGCGCTGGGCGCTCTCGGTCCACTCGGTCACGGTGCCTTCTTCGTCCACGAAGTAGACGCAGTAGTCCTGGATCGCGTCCACCATCAGGCGGTAGCGCTGCTCGCTCTGGAACAGCTCGGCGCTGCGCTCGCGCACCCGCTCTTCCAGATCGCGGTTGGCTTCCAGCACGAACTCTTCGGTGCGCTTGCGTTCCGTGATGTCGTGCAGCTCGATGAAGATGCCCTCCACAACGCCGTTCTGCAGGTCGGGGATGTAGTGGATCTCGTAGAAGGTGCGTGCGCCGTTCGGGTCGCCTCGCTGAACTTCAAAGGTCTGGGGCTGACCGTTCAGTGCGTCGGCCACGTGCGGCAGGATGTCGGGCAGCAGATCGGGCGGCACCACCTGGGCCAGCGGTTCGCCGATCATTTCATGGGCGAACTTTCCGTTGCTGCGGGCATGCGCGGTGTTCACGAAGCGGCACACCAGATCCTTGTCGTAATACGCCAGGTGCACCGGTATGCGGTCGGTGATGGTCTGCAAAAAGCCTTCGTGTGCGCTCAGGCGCTGCTCGGCGAACTTGCGTTCGCTGATGTCCTGCACCGTGGTGTTGCTGTGCAGGAAGTGGCCTTCGTCGTCGAGCACGGCGGTGGAGGTCCACATCGCGGGGAAGCGGCTGCCATCCTGGCGCCGCATGTCAAGCTCCAGCGGTTCGCTGGCTTCGCCGCGCGCCAGTTTTTGCAGGCGGTCCCTGGCGGTGTCCCGCAGGCCCGGATCGATCACATCGGCTGCGCTCAAGGACCTCAGGTCGTCACGCCCATAGCCCAGCCAGTTCAGCAGGGTCTGGTTCATGTTGACAAAGCGCAACTCGGCGTCGAGCGAGAGATAGCCGCAAGGTGCGTTGTCGTACAGCGATTGGGCGCGGGTCAGCGCCTGCTGCAGCTCGCGGGTGCGCTGCGCGACCAGGGTTTCCAAGTCTTGGTCGGCTTCGGTCCGGTCCAGGCTGAGGGTGTGGTCCATGTATCGGGGCTCCAGATCGTTGCTAGGCACAGGAAAATCCGTCTGTGCTGTTCATATCGGACGCCGCCGCCAAAAATTCAGGGCTTTGCGGGGCCCGGGCTGTGATCGCGACGAAAAAAAGCCCCTGGCTTGCGCTCAGGGGCTTCTAGGTGAAAGTTGGCGCTGGCTTACAAGCCGCTCAACAGAAAGTCTTCATTTCAGGCCAGCCGCCGCGCGCAGCGCCGCCGCTTTGTCGGTGCTTTCCCACACGAATTCCGGTTCTTCGCGGCCGAAGTGGCCATAAGCCGCGGTTTTTTCGTAGATCGGGCGCAGCAGATCCAGCATCTGGATGATGCCTTTGGGGCGCAGGTCGAAGTGTTCCTGCACCAGCGCGGCCAGTCGGTCGTCCGGGATCACGCCGGTGCCTTCGGTGTAGACCGTGATGTTCATCGGCCGGGCCACGCCGATGGCGTACGCCACCTGGATCTGGCACTGCTTGGCCAGGCCGGCGGCCACGATGTTCTTGGCCACGTAGCGCGCGGCGTAAGCGGCCGAGCGGTCCACCTTGGACGGGTCCTTGCCCGAGAACGCGCCGCCGCCGTGCGGGCAGGCGCCGCCGTAGGTGTCCACAATGATCTTGCGCCCGGTCAGGCCGCAGTCACCCTGCGGGCCGCCCACCACGAAGCGGCCGGTCGGGTTGATCAGGTACTTGGTGTCTTTCAGCCACTCTTTGGGCAGCACCGGCTTGATGATTTCTTCGATGATGGCTTCGGTGAAGCTGGCCTTCATCTTGTGCTGGGTCTCGCTCTGGTCCGGGCTGTGCTGGGTAGACAGCACCACCGTGTCGATGCTGTGCGGCTTGCCGTCCACATAGCGCATGGTCACCTGGCTCTTGGCGTCGGGCCGCAAGAAGGGCAGGCGGCCGTCTTTGCGCAACTGGGCCTGGCGCTCCATCAGGCGGTGGGCGTAGTAAATGGGCGCGGGCATCAGCTCGGGCGTTTCGTCGCAGGCGTAGCCGAACATCAGGCCCTGGTCGCCAGCGCCGGTGTTCAGGTGGTCGTCCGAGGCGTGGTCCACGCCCTGGGCGATGTCGTTGGACTGCTTGTCGTAGCAGACCATGACGGCGCAGCCTTTGTAGTCGATGCCGTACTCGGTGTTGTCGTAACCGATGCGCTTGATGGTGTCGCGCGCGACCTGGATGTAATCGACGTGCGCATTGGTGGTGATCTCGCCCGCCAGCACCACCAGACCGGTGTTGGTCAGGGTCTCGGCGGCCACGCGGCTGCGCGGGTCCTGCTTGAAGATCGCGTCCAGGATCGCGTCGGAAATCTGGTCGGCGACCTTGTCGGGGTGGCCTTCAGAGACGGATTCGGAGGTGAAAAGAAAGTCGTTCGCCATGGTTAAACTCCAAAGTTGATGGATCGGCGTTGCCGGTCTTCAGAGTTCGGCGAACGCTTTAGCGGAATTTGTGAATCGCCCCGCAATTAGTTCAGTAACTCGGCGATGGGCGGATTTTAGACCAGCCCGGATCGATGGCTGTTGGCCGACCGTGTTTTCCTTCTCGCAGACCGCCTGTTTGATCCCGATCACGTGACGCTTTTTGTCCAGTTCCTCTTCCGCTTCCTGTCGGTCTTTCCGCTGGCATGGCTGCACGCGCTGGGCTGGCTGCTGGGCTGGATCAGCTTTCTGGCCTCGGGCCGCTACCGCCGTCGGCTGTTGGCCCATGCGCGCCTGGCCGGCATTGCCCGGCGCGACCTGCTGGCCTCGGTGGGCGAAGCCGGCAAGCTGGTGACCGAGCTGCCCCGCCTGTGGCTCGGGCGCCCGGTGGTGATCGGGTGGGAAGGCGCGGCTTGCATCGAGGCGGCTCAGGCCCATGGGCGCGGCATGCTGTTTCTCACGCCCCACCTTGGCTGTTTCGAGATCGCGGCGCAGGCCTATGCGCAGCGCTTTGGCGCGAGCCACCCCATCACCGTGCTGTACCGGCCCTCGCGCCAGCCCTGGCTGCGCGAGCTGGTGGCCGGCGCGCGCCAGCGTCCGGGCCTGCGGACGGCACCGACCACGCTGGCTGGCGTCAAGCAAATGATCAAGGCGCTCAAGTCGGGCGAAGTGGTGGGCCTGCTGCCCGATCAGGTGCCGCCCGATGGGCAGGGCGTTTGGGCGCCGTTTTTTGGTCGGGACGCATACACCATGACACTCTCGGCCCGCCTGGCCCTGGCGGCCGATGCTCAGGTGCTGTTGGCCTGGGGCGAGCGCCTGCCCTGGGGTCGCGGCTATTGCGTGCACGTGCGCCGCTTCGACGAAGCGACCTGGGGGCCACTCTCCAGCGAGGCACCCACCGCTGCGCGGCAGATCAATCAGGCCATGGAAAGCCTGGTGCGAGAATGCCCGCGGCAATACCTGTGGTCATACGACCGCTACAAGCCGCCCGCTGGGCATGGCGGGCGCTCACCGGCACCGCAGCACTCCTGATCTGGCCCTTCTCCTTCGCATGCCACCGAACCTCCCGCCTTCCCAGCACCAGCCGGTCGTCACCCGCTGGCGTGACGCGCTGGGGCTGGCCTTCATGCGCCTGCTGGCCCGGTTGCCGCTGTCCTGGGTGCGCGCGCTGGGCTGGGTGTTCGGTCAGATCCTGCACCTGGCGGCGGTGCGCCGACGCGGGATTGCGCGCACCAACTGGGCGCTGTGCTTCCCCCAGTTGAGCGAGCCCGAGCGCCAGGCGGCGGTGCGGCGCCATTTCGTGTTGTTTGCCCAATCCTTGCTGGACCGCAGCTGGTTGTGGCACGGCGCTCCAGAGACTGTGCACCGGCGCCTGCGCCTCACCGGTGTGCCCGAGGTGCTGATGGGTGATGCGCCGCTGGTGCTGTTCGCGCCGCACTTTGTGGGGCTGGACGCCGGTTGGACCGCGATCACCTCCCAGGTCCAGCGCCGCTTCTGCACCATCTACGCCAAGCAGGCCAGCGTGTCGCTGGATCGCTGGATCCTCGAAGGGCGCCAGCGCTTTGGCACGCCGCACATCGTGCGCCGCCGCCAGGGGCTCAAACCGCTGGTGGCGGCCCTGCGCGCGGGCGAACCCCTCTACCTGTTGCCCGACATGGACTATGGCCTGAGCGACTCGGTGTTCGTGCCCTTTTACGGCGTGCCCGCCGCCACCGTGCCTTCGCTCTCGCGTTTTGCCCGTCTGTCGGGAGCCCAGGTGGTGCCGGTGATCAGCCGACTCACGCCCGATGGGTACGACATCCAGGTGATGCCAGCCTGGGAGGGCTTTCCGAGCGACGATGCGCTGGCCGATACGGCGGCCATGAACCAGCGTCTGCAAGCCATCATCGACACCATGCCCGAACAGTATTACTGGGTGCACAAGCGCTTCAAGAACCGGCCACAGGGCGAACCGAGTCCCTACGCCCCGCACTGAGCGGTTTCAGTCCAGCGCGGGCGGCTCGTCTTCTTCGGCGGCCGGTGTGGCCACCGGTGCTGCTGCGGGCTCGCCATGGGTCCACTGCCACAGCAGCTGCGCCACATCGTCCAGCCCCTGCTTCTTGAGTGCCGAGAACAGCAGGGCCTCGCCACCACCGCTCTGCAGCCGTGCGATCGACAAGGCTTTGTTGGCCTCGGCCCGGGTCAGTTTGTCTGCCTTGGTCAGCAAGATCAGGAACTTCAGCCCGTCCTGCACCCGCGGGCGGATGACATCGAGCAGGATTTCATCCAGTTCGGTCAGGCCGAGGCGCGGATCGCACAGCAACACCACACCGCGTAGGTTTTCGCGCGTCATCAGGTAATTGCCCATCACCCGCTGCCAGCGCAGTTTGGCCTCGCGGGGCACCGCCGCGTAGCCGTAACCCGGCAGATCGGCCAGCACCGCATCGGTCATGCCCTGCTTGCCGAGCGAGAACAGATTGATGCTCTGGGTTCGCCCGGGCGTCTTGGAGGCAAAGGCCAGGCGCTTTTGCTGCGTGAGGGTGTTGATGGAGGTCGACTTGCCCGCGTTGGAGCGGCCCACAAAGGCGATCTCGGGCACCTCCAGCGCGGGCAGGTGCTCCAGCTGCGGTGCGGTGGTCAGGAAGCGGGCGGTGTGCAACCAGCCGTGCATGGCCTTGATGTCTGCGGCACTGGCGCGCCCGGCGGTGTCTGGGGGCGAGGGCTTGGCGCCCGGCTGAGGAGGCAAGGCGGGAGAAGGGCGATTCTTGGAGGGCGTCATGTGGGGTTTCCGATGGGGCATTGTAAAATTCTTGGGTTTTTGATCAGAATCCTGCGAACAGCTCCCAACCGATGCGTCGTCTTGACGTAGCTTTGACATGAAATTCCCCGTTTCCCTGTTTTCTGTGGCCGCTGCGGTCGTTGCCCTGTCGTTCAGTGCCCATGCACAGCCAGCCAAACCCGATCTGGCCAAAGGCGCGGCCACCTACGGCCAGATGTGTGTGGCCTGTCACGGGGCCGACGGGAATTCGACCACCGCCGAAAACCCCAAGTTGGCGCAGCAGCACCCCGAGTACCTCATCAAGCAGTTGCAGGAATACAAATCCGGCAAACGCGACAACGCGATCATGAAAGGCATGGCGGCGGCCCTGTCCGATGATGACATGCGCAACATCGCCTACTGGCTGGCCGACCAAAAGGGCACCCCAGGCTTTGCGCAGAACAAAGACACCATCCGCATGGGCGAGCGCATCTACCGCGGTGGCATCGCGGACCGCCAGATCGCAGCCTGTGCCGGTTGCCACAGCCCCAACGGTGCCGGCATCCCGGCTCAGAACCCTCGTCTTTCGGGTCAGCACGCCGTCTACACCGAAGCCCAGCTCAAGGCTTTCCGCGACGGCATTCGCAAGAACAACGCCCAGATGACCGGCGTGGCCGCGAAGCTGAACGACCGCGAAATCAAGGCGGTGGCGGACTACATTGCTGGTCTGCGCTGAAGGCGTCGGTCCTGTGTCCCAGTGTCTTCGTGGGACATAAGCGATCGTTAATGTTCAGCGGCACAATGTGGGTTTGAGCAAGCGCACGGAATCGCCGATCACCCACTGCACCTTCTCAGGGCGTGTTCTGGTTGCACCAGACCCGCCCTGTTTGTTTTTCCCAGCGACCCCATGACCGTTTCCACCCAAGGCCTGCAACTCAGCACGGGCTCGCGCATCGTGAGCGAAGTGGTGGAATTGCTCTCGTCCATGCGGTTCGCCATTTCGCTGCTGACGGTGATCTGCATCGCTTCGGTGATCGGCACCGTGGTCAAGCAGCACGAACCGCTGAACAACTACGTCAACCAGTTCGGACCCTTCTGGGCCGATGTGTTCGGCAATGCCCAGCTGTTCACCGTCTACAGCGCCTGGTGGTTCCTGTTGATTCTGGCGTTCCTGGTGGTGAGCACCAGCCTGTGCATTGCCCGCAACACGCCGAAGATCCTGGCCGATCTCAAGGCCTACAAGGAAAACATCCGGGAACAGAGCCTGAAGGCCTTCCCCAACCGGGCCGAGCGTGCGCTGGCTGAGGCGCCCGAGGTCGCCGCCCACCGCATCGGCCAGGCCCTGCTGGCTTCAGGCTGGAAGGTCAAGCTGCAGTCGCGCGAGAGCGAGTCGGGCCAGGGCTGGATGGTGGCGGCCAAGGCCGGTCGGGCCAACAAGATCGGCTACCTGGCGGCCCACAGCGCCATCGTGCTGGTGTGCATCGGGGGGTTGCTCGACGGCGACCTGATGGTGCGGGCCCAGATGTGGTTCAACGGCAAGACCCCCTATTCGGGCGGTGGCCTGATCGCCGATGTGGCTCCGCAGCACCGGCTTTCGCCGAACAACCCCACCTTTCGCGGCAACCTGCTGGTCACCGAGGGCACGACGGCGGGCACCGCCATCCTGAGCCAGGCCGACGGCGTCTTGCTGCAGGACCTGCCTTTTTCAATCGAGCTCAAGAAGTTCATCGTCGAGTATTACGACACCGGTATGCCCCGGCTGTTCGCCAGCGATATCGTGATCCACGACCACGAAACGGGCGAAAAAAAGGCCAGTCGTGTGGAAGTCAACCACCCGGCCAGTCACCGCGGCATCAACATCTACCAGTCCAGCTTCGATGACGGTGGCTCCAAGGTCAACCTGCAAGCGCTGCCCATCAACGGGTCCGTCCAGCCGTTTGAAATATCGGGCTCGATTGGTGGTTCTTCGGCGCTCAGCAACGGCGACCAGAAGCTGACGCTGGAGTACACCGGCCTGCGAGTGATCAACGTCGAGAACATGAGCGGTGTCTCAAAAAACGGCGGCGTGGATGTGCGCTCTGTGGATCTGCGCACCGCGCTGGAAGGCCAGCTGGGAGCGGGGCACAAGGTGGGCAGTGAAAAAACGCTGCACAACGTCGGACCCAGTTTCAGCTACAAGCTGCGCGACGCCGCTGGGCAGGCGGTGGAATACAACAACTACATGCTGCCGATGGACATTGACGGCGCCCGCATGTTCCTGCTGGGCATGCGCGAGACGCCCTCTGAGCCGTTCCGCTACCTGCGCGTGCCGGTCGACGAAAACGACAGCCTCGATGGTTTTGTGCGGCTGCGCGCTGCGCTGGCCGATCCTGCGATGCGCGACCTGGCGATCCGCCGCTACGCGACCGGTGCGGTGGAGGGTGGCAAGCCCGAACTGGCCGAGGCCCTGCGGCTGTCCGCGTCCCGCGCGCTGGGTCTTTTTGCGGGTGCCGAGCTCGCGGCGGAGCCCACGGGCGATCCGTCGCTCAAAGGTGGGCTGCCCTCCATATCGGCTTTCCTGGAATCCAATGTGCCCGAGGCCGAGCGCGAGCGGGCCAGCGATGTGCTGGTGCGCATCCTCAACGGCACCTTGTTCGAGTTGCTGCAGGTCAGCCGAGAGCGCGCGGGCTTGCAGCCATTGCCCATGGGTGACGACACCGCACAGTTCATGCGCGGCGCGGTGATGGCGCTGAGCGACTCCTACTACTATCCCGCGCCCATGACGTTCCGGCTCAAGGATTTCGAGCACATCCAGGCCAGCGTTTTCCAGGTCGCACGGGCACCGGGTCAGAACATCGTCTACCTGGGCTGCCTCTTGCTGATCGTGGGTGTTTTTGTCATGCTGTACGTGCGCGATCGGCGTCTGTGGGTCTGGCTGGCACCCACGCCAGATGGCCGGGCCCAGGCCACCATGGCCTTGTCGACCAACCGCAAGACCATGGAAGCCGACCAGGAGTTTGAAACCTTGAAAACGCAGTTGCTGAAGGCCAGCCCATGAACACCGCCACCCAGACCATCGAACTCAAGCGCGACCACAACCCCGGCGGCGGGCAGCCGGGCTACTTTGCACGCCGGGATGTGTGGGACTGGTTGTTCGCCGCGCTGGTGCTGGCAGGCACAGCCTGGGCTTTCGTGCAGTACGACGCTGCGATGAACAGCTACGAAAAGTGGATTCTGGTGGGCGCTGCACCGTCGCTGATCTGGCTGGCCTGGTTCTGGCGCCCCTTGAGAATGCTCGGTGTGGCGGTCGCACTGCTGTCGCTCACAGCCATCTGGCTCTACCAGACGCCCACAGGCGCCGATCTGGCCCGCGCCGATCAGGTGTTCCTGCTCAAGTACTTCATCTCCAGCCAGTCGGCCATTCTCTGGATGAGCCTGCTGTTCTTCATGAGCACCGCTTTTTACTGGATCGGCCTGCTGACCCGGGCCGGTGCAACCTTTGAAGTGCTGGGGTCACGGCTGGCCTGGATCGCCGTCACCCTGGCGCTGGTGGGCACCATGGTGCGCTGGTATGAAAGCCATCAGATCGGTGTTGGCATCGGCCACATCCCGGTGAGCAACCTCTACGAAGTCTTCGTCTTGTTCTGCTGGATGACCACCGCCTTCTACCTCTACTACGAAGACCACTACCAGACCCGTTCCATGGGCGCGTTTTCGATGCTGGTGGTCAGTGCAGCGGTGGGCTTTTTGCTCTGGTACACCGTGGTGCGCGGCGCACACGAGATCCAGCCGCTGGTGCCCGCGCTGCAAAGTTGGTGGATGAAGGTGCATGTGCCCGCCAACTTCGTGGGCTACGGCACCTTCGCCATCGCCGCCATGCTGGCGTTCGCCTACCTCATCAAGCAGAGCGCGACCGAAACCCGCTGGTACAAGCTGGCGCCCTTGTGGCTGCTGGGTATTGTGTTGTGCCTGGAGCCCATCGTTTTCCGCCAGTCGGCACTCGAAAAAGGTGGCAGCTACTGGTTTGTGTATTTCGGCGTGTCGGCGCTGATCGTCGGCGGCATTCTGAGCGCCCGGCGCCGCATCGCCGAGCGCCTGCCCAGCTTTGAAGTGCTCGACGATGTGATGTACAAGGCCATCGCCATCGGCTTTGCGTTCTTCACCATCGCGACCGTGCTCGGCGCGCTCTGGGCGGCCGAAGCCTGGGGTGGCTACTGGAGCTGGGACCCGAAGGAAACCTGGGCGCTGATCGTCTGGCTCAATTACGCGGCCTGGCTGCACATGCGGCTGATGAAAGGGCTGCGGGGGACCGTGGCCGCCTGGTGGGCCTTGACCGGGCTGGCCATCACCACGTTCGCTTTCCTGGGCGTGAACATGTTCCTCTCGGGTCTGCACAGCTACGGCGAGCTCTGAGCGCTCTTAAAGCCACAAGACACCCCGCCGAGGCGGGGTGTCTGCTTTGTGGCGCTCGCAAAGCATAGGAACTGGGTAAGGTTGTGCGTTGTCACACGACCAACCATCATTTCACGGAGCGCAGCATGATCATCCGGCCCACCGACAACGGCTTTCAACATTCCCGCCCGAGCGAAATCACCGACCAGTCCGCCTACCTCAACCGGCGGACCTGGATGCAGGGCATGGCCCTGGGGGCCGGCGGCACGGCCCTGGCCGCCTGGGCATCGCGTGACGCGCTGGCCCAAACCGCCGCGCGACCCAATCGCCTGGCCGCTTTGCCGGGCGTGCGTTCCAGCCTGCCTGGAGCACAGACGGTGGAGAAGCTCACCGCCTACACCGACGCGAGCACGTACAACAATTTCTACGAATTTGGAACCGACAAGTCGGACCCCGCCAACTACGCGGGCGCGCTCAAGACACGGCCTTGGACCGTGTCCGTCGAAGGCCTGGTGAACAAACCCCGCACCTACGGTATTGAAGACCTGTTGAAGCTCGCGCCCATGGAGGAGCGGGTGTACCGTTTGCGCTGTGTCGAAGGCTGGTCGATGGTGATTCCGTGGGTCGGTTTTTCGCTCGCCGAGCTGATCCGGCAGGTGGAGCCACAGGGCAGCGCGAAGTATGTGGAGTTTGTCACCCTGGCCGACCGGAACACCATGCGGGGTTTGCGCTCCGGCGTGCTGGAGTGGCCTTACCTGGAAGGCCTGCGCATGGACGAGGCCCGGCATCCGCTGACCATGCTCGCGTTCGGCATGTATGGCGAAGTTCTGCCCAATCAGAATGGTGCCCCGGTGCGGCTGGTGGTGCCCTGGAAATACGGCTTCAAGAGCGGCAAGTCGCTGGTCAAGATCCGCTTCGTCGAGAAGGAGCCCAAGACAGCCTGGAATGTGGCGGCACCACAAGAGTATGGCTTTTACTCCAACGTGAACCCCGATGTTCCGCACCCGCGCTGGAGCCAGGCCACCGAGCGGCGCATCGGGGACGAAGGCGGTTTGCTGGCCAGACGGCGCAAGACCGAGCGCTTCAATGGCTACGAGGCTCAGGTGGGCCAGCTCTACGCCGGCATGGACCTCAAGAAGTTCTACTGATGGCCCATCCCAACCACTGGGCGCTCAAACCGGTGGTGTTTGTGGTGTGCCTGTTGCCGGCCGTCTGGCTGGTCTGGGCCGCAGCCAACGACCAGCTGGGCGCCAACCCTGCCGAAGCGCTGATCCGCTCGCTGGGCGACTGGACGCTGCGTGCGCTGGTGCTGGTGCTGGCGATCACGCCGCTGCGGGTGCTGGGTGGCTGGCCTGTGCTGGCCCGGCTGCGCCGGATGCTGGGTCTTTTTGTTTTTTTCTATGCCAGCCTGCACTGGCTGGCCTACGCCTGGTTCGACATGGGGTTCGACTGGTCGGAGGTGCTGGTCGATGTGCCCAAGCGGCCTTTCATTCTGGTGGGAACGGTGGCGTGGCTGCTGTTGCTGTTGCTGGCCGCCACGTCGTTCAACCGCGCCATCCGGGCGCTGGGCGCTGCGCGCTGGCAGGCGCTGCACAACGCGGTGTATGCGGTGGCGGTTCTGGCCATCCTGCACTTCTTCTGGATGCGCGCCGGCAAAAACGACTATGCGGAAGTCGCGGTCTATGCCGTGCTGCTGGGCGGCTTGCTGGGCTGGCGTGTCTGGCACCGCTACCGCCGCATCGGCCTCCTGCCCGACCCGAACCGGGCGCCGGGTCGCGGTTGAGGAGACGCTGCTCTCAGCGGCTGGTGGGCGGCGTTGTCTGCGCGGGCGACGAACTCTCGGACGTTGCAGGCCGCTGGATCAACGGGCCCTTCTGCCCACAGGCGCTCAGCAGCACCACACATGCTGCCGCTGCGGCGATCCCCGACCTGCGGGTGGGGCCGAATGCCGCGCCTAGAATCCGTTTCACCATCACCATCCAAACATTGTAATGACCGATACCGAGTACCTGGACCGCGCCGAAGCCTTGTTGCGTGCGGTTGAACTCGCCTGCGATCGTCTCAACGACCAGACAGAGGCCGACATCGACAACCAGCGCGTGGGCGGCATGATCACGCTGACGTTTTCGAACCGCAGCCAGATCATCATCAACCTGCAAAAACCGCTGCAGGAGGTGTGGATGGCTGCCCGAGCGGGCGGGTTCCACTACCGCTTCGACGGCACAGCCTGGCAGGACACCAAAGGGCAAGGCGAATTTTTCACCAACCTCAGCCGTTATGCGGGCGAACAGACCGGGCTTGAGCTGAACTTCAATTCTTGAAAAGATCGAGGATGCTGCGCCGGTCGTCCCTGGCGGCGGCGTCCCCCGACGTGCCATTGGCTGCCGGAGTCGCTTCGCCGTTTTCTCCGTTCTCTGTTTCGCTGCTCGGGGCCGCCGCACCTGGCCACGGATCGCGCAGACCGATGCCGCGCACACCGTTGCCCGGGCCGAATTCCTCGTAGTACCACTCACCCCCGACGCGGATCACGCCCGCAGGCGGCGTGTATTCGGTGATCGGCACATTCTTGAGCGCTTCCGACATGTAACCGATCCAGATCGGCAGGCTCAGGCCGCCGCCGGTTTCACGGCTGCCCAGGTTGCGTGGCGTGTCGTAGCCGACCCAGGCCGACGCCACCAGCGTGGGCTGGTAACCGACAAACCAGGCGTCCACCGAGTCGTTGGTGGTGCCGGTCTTGCCATACAGATCGGGCCTTTTGAGCGTGGCCTGGGCCTTGGCAGCCGTTCCGCTGCGGGTGATTTCCTGCATCAGGTTGCTCATCATGAAGGCATTGCGCTCGTCGATGGCGCGACGCGAGTCGTCCAGCACGACCGGGGGGGCTTCGTACAGCACCTTGCCCTTGTGCTCGATGACCCTCTGGATCAGCGAGGGCGCAATCCGATAACCACCGTTGGCAAAGACCGCGTACCCGGTGGCCATTTGCATCGGCGTCACCGAACCAGCCCCCAGCGCCATCGTCAGGTAGGGCGGATGCTTGTCGGCATCGAACCCGAAGCGCGTCACCCATTCTTGAGCGCTTTGGGTACCCACCAGCTGCAGCACGCGGATCGACACCATGTTCTTGGACTTGGCCAAGGCCCGTCGCACCGACATCGGGCCTTCGAACTGACCGTCGTAATTCTTCGGCTCCCAGGGTTTGCCACCGGTCTCACCGGCGCTGTAGAACAGCGGTGCGTCGTTCACCACAGTCATGGGCGTGAGCCCTTTTTCCAGCGCGGCGGAATAGACGAACGGTTTGAAGCTGGAACCCGGCTGGCGCCAGGCCTGGGTCACATGGTTGAACTTGTTCTTCTGGAAATCAAAGCCACCCACCAGCGCCCGGATCGCGCCGGTGCGAGGATCCATGGCCACAAAGGCGGCTTCCACTTCAGGCAGTTGGCTGATGCGCCAGGTCTTGGGGCCGGTTTTGACGACACGGATCACAGCGCCCCGGCGCAGCTTGATGTTGGGCCGGGCCTTGTCGGACAGTCCCGACATCGCCGGACGCAGGCCTTCGCCAACAATTTCAAACGGCTCTCCATCTTGGCGAACCGCCACCACCCTGCGCGGGCTGGCCTCCAGCACCACGGCGGACAAGAGATCGTCGTTGTCCGGTCGCTCGTTGAGCACCTCGTCCACCGCCTCGTCGCGCGCGGGGCCGTCGGGTGGCAGGTCGACAAAAAGCTCCGGGCCCCGGTAAACCTGGCGCCGCTCGAAGTCCAGAACGCCTTGCCGCACGGCGCGGTACGCGGCCGCTTGATCGTCGGAACGCAAACTGGTGGTGACGATCAGGCCCCGGGTGTAGGCCTCGTCGCCGTACTGCGCCACCATGGACTGGCGCACCATCTCCGCCACAAATTCCGCACGCAGCCGCTGCTGGTTGCCGCTCACCCGCAATTTGAGCTCTTCGGTCTTGGCCTGCTCGGCCTCTGCGGCGGTGATGAAGCCGTTGTCCAGCATCCGGTCAATGATGTGCAGCTGGCGGACCCGGGCCCGCTTGGGGTTGGAGACCGGGTTGAAGGCCGACGGCGCCTTGGGCAAGCCCGCCAGCATCGCGGCCTCCGCGATCGTGACGTCTTTGAGCGGTTTGCCGAAATAGGTCTGAGAGGCAGCGGCAAAGCCATAGGCACGCTGTCCCAGAAAAATCTGGTTCATGTAGATCTCGAGGATCTGTTCCTTGGTCAGCAAGTGCTCCAGCTTGAAGGTCAGCAGCACCTCATAAATCTTGCGGGTGTAGCTTTTTTCGGCCGACAGGTACACGTTGCGCGCCACCTGCATGGTGATGGTGGAGGCGCCCTGGCTCTTGGCCTGCCCCAGGTTGGCCAGCGCTGCGCGCAACATGCCGCGGTAATCCACCCCGCTGTGCTCGAAGAAGCGGGCATCTTCGATGGCCAGCACGGCGTTCTTCATGACCTCGGGGATTTCATCGATGGTCAGCAGGTTGCGCCGCTCCTCCCCAAACTCCCCGATCAGCTGTCCGTCGGCCGTGAGCACCCTCAGCGGCAGTTTGGGCCGGTAGTCGGCCAGGTCGGCCACGTCTGGCAGGTTCGGGTACGCCACCGCCAGCGCAATGCCCACGCCCAGCAGCAGCGCCAGGCCACTGGCCACGATCAACCCGGCCAGCACTGTCACGGCACGCCCGATCCATTTCAGGACCCCACGGCCGCCCGACGAATCGGAGCTGCTGGATGCGCGGGGGTTGGTTCTCTCGTCTTGAGACATGCGGTCGGTCGGGGCCAAAATTGCAGATTATAAAAATCGGCTTGTTGTGCGGATGCCCGCGTGGGTCCACATATTGTGAGTTGTTGTGTACTTCTTTCCGTTTAGGTCGATATGGAACAGGGTTGGAGTGGGAATTTTGCGTATGCTTTTGACAACGCTTCCCTTGAGCGCAAAGTCAAAAAATCTTTGCCGCACAAAGGGCTTACTGCTAGCATTCAAGTGAATTCTTAAGTCTGGCGCCTCGTTGCGCCGCAAAATCTGGGGGTCACCTTGATCTCATTGGGGTCGTTATTCAGCCGGGAACCGGCGCCGCTGCTGGGCATTGATGTCAGTTCCTCCAGTGTCAAGCTGGTGGAGCTCGGACGGAACCGCTCTGGCGATCTGGTGCTGGAACGCTGTGCCATGGAGCCCCTGGAACGGGGGTGGATCACCGACGGCAACATCGAAAAGTTCGATGAGGTGGCCGAGGCCGTGCGGCGGGTGGTGCGCAAAAGCGGCAGCAAAACCAAAAATGTGGCGCTCGCCTTGCCGGCGTCGGCCGTGATCACCAAAAAAATCATCCTGCCGGGCGGTTTGTCCGACAAGGAACTCGAAGCTCAGGTCGAATCTGAAGCGAACCAGTACATCCCGTTTTCTCTGGACGAAGTGAGTCTGGACTTCTGTGTCATCGGCCCCAGCGCCAGTTCGGTGGGTGATGCCGAGGTGTTGATCGCGGCTTCGCGCAAAGAGAAGGTGTCGGACCGACAGGGTCTCGCCGAGGCGGCAGGTCTGAAGGCGGTGGTGATGGACGTCGAGTCTTATGCGTCCCGCATGGCTGCAGGCCGCGTGATCGAGACTTTGCCCAACCAGGGTGTGGACTCCCTCGTGGCGCTGTTCGAAGTGGGTGCCATGACCACCAGCATGCAGGTCATGCGCAACGACGACGTGCTGTACGAACGCGATCAGGCTTTTGGCGGCGCCCAGCTCACGCAGTTGATTGTGCGCCAGTACGGATTTTCAGCGGACGAGGCCGAGGCCAAGAAGCGTTCAGGCGATCTGCCCGATGACTACCGCACCGCGGTGCTGGAGCCTTTCATCGAGAGCATGGCCCAGGAAATCGGGCGTGCACTGCAGTTCTTCTTCACCAGCACGCCCTACAACAAAGTGGACCACATTCTGCTGGCCGGCGGCAGCGCAGCGCTGCCCGCGCTGACCGATGCGGTGACCCACCAGACATCGTTTGCCTGCATGGTGATCAATCCGTTTGATGGCATGGAGATGTCGGGCGGCGTGCATGCCCGCAAGATCACCCGGGAGGCGCCGTCCTACCTCACCTCCACCGGCCTGGCCCTGCGGAGGTTTTACCAATGATTTTGATCAACCTGCTGCCTCACCGCGAGGCCGCCCGCAAACGTCAGAAAGAACAGTTCTTCACCCAGCTGGGCCTGTCGGCCTTGCTGGGTGGTGTCGTCTGTGGGGCGGTCTTTGTCTGGTACCAGGGGCAGATTTCTGCGCAGCAAGACCGCAATGCGTTCCTGACCACCGAAAACACGCGGCTCGACAACGAAATCAAGGACATCGCGACACTGCAGGCCCAGATTGCCTCCTTGCGGGCACGCCAGACGGCGGTGGAAGACCTGCAGGGAGACCGGAACCTGCCGGTGCATCTTCTTGACGAGCTGGTGGCACAGCTGCCCGATGGCATCTTTCTCACCAGTATGAAGCAGGAGAACCAAAGCGTTTTGCTCACAGGCACCGCGCAATCCCAGGAGCGGGTGTCCGAATTGCTCCGCAACCTCGCCAACAACAGCCCCTGGCTCAGCAAGCCCGATCTGGTCGAAATCGTGGCGGCCACCCTCAGCGATTCCAACAAAGAGCAAAAGCGGGTTTCCAACTTCACCATTCGGGCCAGTTTGGTGCGCCCTGCGGCCGCAGGATCCAACACCGCAGCGGGCACGGCAACCGCAGCACCGGTTCCTGGCAAAGTCTGAACAAAAGATCACCGACCATGGCTGCAATGTCCAAAATCAACCTGGATTTCAAGGCAATCCAGGATCAACTCAAGAACCAGTTTTCTGGTCTTGATCCCAACGATCCTTCGCAATGGCCCTCGCTGCCGCGAAACCTGCTGTACGTAGCCGTTTGTGTGGCGGTGATTGCGGGACTCTGGTTCGCCTGGCTCAAATCCGTTGATGAAGAGCTGATCGCCGAAAAGGCGCGGGAAGCGCAACTCCGGGAAGACTACAAAAAGAAGCTGGTTCAAGCCGTGAACCTGGACGCGCTGAAGAAACAGCTGGAACAGGTGCAGCAATACGTCACGCAGTTGGAGCGGCAGTTGCCCAGCAAGGCCGAGATGGATGCGCTGTTGTCGGACATCAACCAGGCAGGCATTGGGCGCAGCCTTCAGTTTGAGCTTTTCCGACCGGGTCAAGTTTCCGTCAAGGAATACTACGCAGAGCTGCCCATTGCCTTGAGGGTTTCCGGCCGTTATCACGACATCGGCTTGTTTGCTGCCGACATCGCGAACCTGTCCCGGATCGTGACGTTGAACAACTTGTCGCTCACGCCTGGCAAGGACAAGAACGGTGTGTTGACCCTGGATGGCACCGCCAAGACCTTCAGATACCTGGATCAGGAAGAGGTGGCTTTGCAGCAAAAAGCTGCAGGGGCCAAAGCGCCAGGATCAGGAGCTGCGAAATGAAGCATCTCTGTGCAGCTGTTTTGTCCGGTGTGATCTTGGTTCTGATGTCGGGCTGCACCTCGTCCGGACAGGACGAGTTGCGAGAATGGATGCAGGCGGAGCGCAACGCCATCACCGCCCAAGTCAAGCCCATTCCTGAACCCACCAAGTTTGTGCCCCAGGCCTACGCCGGCGAGCGTCAGGTCGAGCCCTTCAGCGACGAAAAACTGGCCAGCGTCCTCAAGAGCAGCGACATCGCTCCCACAGTCAACGCTGCCCTGATCACCCCCGAACTCAACCGCCGCAAACAACCGTTGGAAGCGTTTCCTCTGGATGCCATGTCCATGGTGGGCAGTTTGAACCGCCAGGGACGTCTGGTGGCCTTGGTCAAGGTGGACAACCTGCTTTATCAAGTCACGCCGGGCAGTTATCTCGGTCAGAACTACGGACGGGTCATGAAGATCACCGAGACCGAAGTGGTCTTGCGCGAAATTGTGCAAGACGCCGTCGGGGAATGGACCGAGCGTCCGGCAGCGTTGCAGTTACAAGAGGAAGCTTCTAAATGAACAAGCAAATCAGGGCCCTGGGCGCCGGGTCCATGCAGCGAAGCCTGCTCAAATGCGCAGTCTTGGCCTGTATGACGCTGTCCGGTGTATGGGCACAAGCCCAGAACGCCATCCAGTCGGTGACTGGCGGTGCTCAGGGTGGGGTTGAGGTGATCCGCATCGAGACCACCGAGCCACTGGCAGCCGTGCCCGCGGGCTTCACCATCCAATCGCCGGCGCGCATTGCGCTCGACTTTCCAGGCGTGGTCAATGGTATTGGCCGCAGCACTGTCGAGATCAACCAGGGCAATTTGCGTTCTGCCAACGTGGTGCAGGCGGGTGACCGAACCCGTGTGGTCATCAATCTCAAGCAAGCGGCCGCCTACCAGGCTCGGGTCGACGGCAAGTCGCTGCTGGTGGTGCTTGAGCGGTCGGAGGCCTCTGCGGCGGTGACCAGTTCGGCACCGGCATTTGCTGAAAGCCGCAATCGCGACACCACCGCGCTCCGGGACATCGACTTCCGGCGTGGTGCAGGCAGCACCGGCAGGGTGGTGGTGGAGCTGGCCAACAACCAGGTGGGCGTGGACATTCGCCAGCAAGGTCAAAACCTGGTGGTCGATTTCCTGAAGACTTCGCTGCCCGAAGGTTTGAGGCGTCGCCTGGACGTCAGTGACTTCGGCACACCGGTGCAAACCGTGACCACCAGCCAGGCGGGTGACCGCGTTCGCATGGTGATCACACCCAAAGGCAACTGGGAACATTCCGCCTACCAGAGCGACAACCAGTTCGTGCTGGAAGTGCGCGAGCAGAG
>JALOSH010000173.1 GCA_025458545.1 Hydrogenophaga sp. | reverse complement strand
GCTGGCGCGTGCCACCGGCCGGCTGGACTTCAGCGAACGCGGCTTCGCCGTCAGCGGCGCCCAGGCGCAGCTCTACGGCGGCGAGGTGCGGTTCGAGGGCGGCATGCGTCCGGACGCCCGTGGCCAGCCGCGCATCCAGTTCCGGGGCCAGGGCACGGCCAGCGCCGAGGGCCTGCGCGACGCCGATCTCGGCTTTGTCTCGCGCCTGTTTGCCAGCGCCAGCGGCAGCGCCGCCTACAACGCACAACTCGCGTTCCGCGCCGGCGTGCCCGAACTGCAGGTGGGCAGCGACCTGCAGGGCATGGCCTTGGCGCTGCCGGCCCCGCTGAGCAAGACCGCCGCCGACAGCCTGCCGCTGCGTTTTGAGACCACGGTGCAGACGGTCACCAGCGGGCTGGTGGGCGAACTGCCGCTGACCGATCGCTTGCTGGTGGACATCGGAGCCGCGCAGCAGCCTCTGGTGGCCCTGCGTTACGAGCGTGACATCACCGGCCCCGAACCCCGGGTGCTGCGCGGCAGCATCGGTGTGGGTGTGAGCGGTGGCGAGAGCCCGGCCTTGCCGACGACCGGCGTGGTGGCCAACCTGCAAACACCCTTGCTGGACGTTCAGGCCTGGGAGCGCACCTTCTCTGCCGCCACCGGCGTCGGTGTGCGCGAGGCGGCGGGCCCGGCCAGCAGCAGTGCCAGCCTGGGCTACCTGCCCACCACCCTGGGCCTGCGAAGCGAGCGCCTGGTCATCGATGGGCGCAGCTTCAACAATGTGGTGGTGGGCGCCTCGCGCGAGGGCACTTTGTGGCGCGCCAACGTCGATGCCAAAGAACTGAATGGTTACGTCGAGTACCGCGGACCCGGTGCTTCCGGCGCTGGCAGCGTCTACGCCCGGCTGGCCCGCCTGGAACTGGCGCCCGATGCGGCGCGCGATGTGGAGCAGATCCTGCAGCAGCCCAGCAGCGTGCCCGCGCTCGACATCGCGGTGGAAGAGCTCAGCCTCGGCCAGCGGCGGCTGGGCCGGGTGGAGATCGAAGCGGTGAACCGTGCCGGCCCGACGCGGGTGCGCGAATGGCGGCTGAACCGGCTCAACCTCGCGGTGCCCGAAGCGCGGCTGTCGGCCACCGGCAACTGGGCACCCAGCGCGGACAGCGGTGACACCCGGCGCACGGCGCTGAGCTTCAAGCTCGACATCGACGACTTCGGGTTGTTGCTCGCGCGCCTCGGGCGCGAAGGCCTGGTGCGTGGCGCCAAGGGACAGATTGAAGGCAACATCGGCTGGCTGGGCTCGCCCCTGGCGCTGGACCATGCGAGCCTGTCCGGCCAGGTCAAGGCCGACTTCGAGCGTGGACAGTTTCTCAAGGTCGAGCCAGGCGCCGCCAAGCTGTTGGGCGTGCTCAGCCTGCAGGCCTTGCCGCGCCGCCTGGCGCTCGATTTCCGCGATGTGTTTTCCGAAGGTTTTTCCTTCGACTTCCTGCGCGGTGACGCGAGCCTCGAACGGGGTGTGCTGCGCACCAACAACCTGCAGATGAAGGGCGTGAACGCGGCGGTGCTGATGGAGGGCAGCGCCGATCTGGCGCGCGAAACGCAAGACCTCACCGTGGTGGTGGTGCCGGAAATCAACGCCGGGACCGCTTCGCTGATCGCCTCCGTCATCAACCCGGCGGTGGGCCTGGGCACCTTGCTGGCGCAGCTGCTGTTGCGCCAGCCGCTGCAAAGCGCCAACACCAAGCAGTTCCGCATCACGGGCAGTTGGGCGGATCCGCAGGTGGAGAAAAAATAGTCCCCCCCGCGCCGCCTGCGGCGTCACCCCCCAGGGGGCAACGCGTGCGGCCTGGCGGAGCCAGTTCCGCCGCGTTCTGGGTTAAGCCCCTCGCTTCGGGGGGTGTGTTTGGTTTTGGACTGCAGTACCCTTGATGTTCATTGAGAAGGAATCGCCATGAAAGTCGCTGCCATCCAGATGGTGTCGGGCATCAGCCTGGACCAGAACCTCAGCGAGGCGCTGCGCCTGTTGCGTCAGGCCGCGGCCTGCGGTGCCGAGCTGGCCGTGTTGCCGGAGTACTTCTGCTTCATGGGGAACAAGGATGAGGACAAGTTGCTGCTGGCCGAGAAGCCTGGGCTGGGCACGGTGCAGGATTTCCTGTCGGACGCGGCGCGCGACCTGAAGCTCTGGCTGGTGGGCGGCACCTTGCCCATGGCCACCGCCGACCCGGCGCACGCGGCCAACGCCTCGGTGGCCTACGACCCCAAGGGCCAGGCGGTGAGCCGCTACGACAAGATCCACCTGTTTCGCTACGACAACGGCCGAGAGCGTTACGACGAGGCGAACGTGCTGGTGGCCGGTGACACGCCCACCGTGTTTGATTGCAAGTCGCGCAGCGGCCAGAGCTGGCGCGTGGGCCAGAGCGTCTGTTACGACCTGCGTTTTGGCGAGTTGTACCGCATGCTCGCGGCCGACGTGTTGCTGGTGCCGTCGGCCTTCACCCACACCACCGGGCAGGCGCACTGGGAGGTGCTGTTGCGCGCCCGCGCGATCGAGAACCAGGCCTATGTGATCGCCAGCGCCCAGGGTGGCCTGCACGAAAACGGACGCCGCACCTGGGGCCACAGCATGGTCATCGATCCCTGGGGCGAGGTCATGGCGATGCAGGCCGAAGGCGCCGGTGTGGTCCTGGCCGATATCGACAGGGAGCGCCTGCAGCGCGTGCGCGAACAGCTGCCGGCGCTGCAGCACCGCAGGCTGTGAGATTGCGCCCCCACGCTCCGCCGCTGCGCGGGTCGCTGCCCCCCGAGAGGGCTCGGTTCCTGCTTGGGGCGGCCCGGCGCTGGAACCCTTGTCCGCGCCGCGCCTTAGGGCGCGTCACCCCCCACTGGGGGGCGCCGCCTGCAGCCCGGCAAAGCCGGCTCTGCGGCGGCCTGGGCTGTTCGGGCCAACACCTCGCATTTGAATGACGACTGCCGCGCTTTCAAATCCGCCTCTGCGCCAGGGCCTGCGCTCGCGCCGCTGGCTGCTCTGGGGTGCGCTGCTCTCGCTGGTGCTGGTGCTGTTGGGGGTGCTGGTGTTTCTGGCTTCGCAGTACGAGGAAAGCAGCGACCAGGCGGCGCTGGAGCGGGACGCTACCGCCATCACCAGCGATGTGCGCGCCGCGCTGTTGCGCAATGTGCAGACCTTTCAGGCGCTCAACAGCGTGGCGCCCACGCCCGACTCCTGGGTCGCGCCGGCCGCCGAGCTGCTGGCCCAGCACCGCGAGCTGGTGCGCCTCGAATGGCGCAGCACCGATCTGCAACTGCTGGCGCACCGCGACTCCACCTACCAGCCTGACCTGCTGAACCTGCTCGCACGTTCCCAGGCCCTGCCCGATGTGCGCCAGGCCTGCGGCAACGCCCTGCGCCTGTCGGGCCCTTCGTATTCGTCCAGCTATTTCTGGCCTACTGGCGGCGGCAAAGGTCTCGAACTGCTTGAAATGTGCCTGCCGCTGGTGCGCAGCGGTGTGCCGGCCGGTTACCTGGTCGCGACCTATTCGCTGCCCGGTGTGCTGGCCGAACTGGTCAACAAGGAACTGCTGCGCAACCGCGGCCTGGCCTTCACCGAACCCGACGGCACCCGCCTGGCGCTGCACAGCAGTGTCGCCAGCAACCGGCGCACCCTGGTGGCCTCCAGCCTGCTGGACCTGCCCGGCCACACCCTCATGCTGCGGCTCGAAAGCCAGCGTGCCGTGTATTCGCTGTTCCCCAATGTGCTGACCGCCACGGTGGGTGCGCTGACGCTGGCGCTGCTGGTGGTGCTGGGTCTGCTGGCGCGCGACATCCGGCGCCGCCAGCGCGCCGAGCTGGAAGTGGCCGACGCGCTGGCCTTTCGCCAGGCCATGGAGAACTCGCTGGTCACGGGTCTGCGCGCACGCGACATGGACGGGCGCATCACCTACGTCAACCCGGCGTTTTGCGAGATGGTGGGCCTGAGCGCCGAGCAGTTGATCGGCACCGGCCTGCCTGCGCCCTGGTGGCCACCCGAGCTGGTGGACGAGTACCAGCAACGGCTCGCGGTGCGGCTGGCGGGCCAAATTCTGCCTCGCGAAGGGTACGAGTCGGTGTTCCAGCGCAGCGACGGCACCCGCTTTCCGGTGCTCATCATCGAAGCGCCGCTGATCGATGCCCAGGGCACCCAGACCGGCTACATGAGCGCCATCCTCGACCTCACCGAACAGCGCCGGGTGGAAGAACTCAACCGCGCCTCGCAGGACCGCCTGCAGGCCACCGCGCGCCTGGCCACGGTGGGCGAAATGGCCTCTTTGCTGAGCCACGAACTCAACCAGCCGCTGGCCGCCATCTCAAGCTACGCCACCGGAACGCTCAACCTGCTGGAAGGTCTGGCGACCGGTGTGGCGCCGTCCGATCTGCAGCTGGCCATGCGGCGCATCGGCGAACAGGCCGAGCGCGCGGGCCGCGTCATCAAGAGCGTGGCCGACTTTGTGCGGCGGCGCGAGCAGGTTCGCGAGGCGGTACCGCCCCAGAGCCTGCTCGACGCCATCGCGCCGCTGCTCGGTCTGCAGGCCAAAAAGCTCGACATCCGGATCCAGCACGAGATCGCGCCGAACCTGCCTGCTGTGCTGTGCGACCGCACCATGATCGAACAGGTGTTGCTCAATCTGGCGCGCAACGGCATGCAGGCCATGCCCGACGATGAGCCCAGCGCCGCCTCGGGCCTGCGGGTGCTCACCCTGGCCATGCGCCAGTCCCGGCTGACGGCCGGTCGCGAAGACAACGATCCACCGCGCAAATCCTGGGTGGAATTCGCGGTGACCGACCACGGCCAGGGACTCAGCCAGGAAGTGCGCGACAAACTGTTCACGCCCTTCTTCACCACCAAATCCGAAGGCATGGGCCTGGGCCTCTCGCTGTGCCGAACCGTGATCGAACAGCACGGCGGCGCACTCACCTTCGAACCCGCTCACCCGCGCGGCACTGTGTTCCGGTTCACGTTACCGACGGGATAGGTACCCCCTGCGCCGCCTGCGGCGTCACCCCCCAGGGGGCGATGCGAGTGGCCCGGCGAAGCCGGTTCCACCGCATCCTGGGTGAAGGCACGCCTCGCCGGAGGGGGAGCTGATCCCAGGGCACCGCGGAACCGGCTTTGCCGGGCCGCCAGTGCCGCCCCCTGGGGGGTGACGCCGCAGGCGGCGTGGGGGGCGTCGCGTCCTGCGGCGCGGGGGGCACAATAGCGTGATGACCCAGTACCCCGACGCCAAAGTCTTTCTGGTGGACGACGATGCCGGTGTGCGCGAGGCGCTGGCCTGGCTGCTGCGCACCCGCCGCCTGCTGAG
>JALOSH010000172.1 GCA_025458545.1 Hydrogenophaga sp. | reverse complement strand
ACCATCGAAACCGCTGCCGTCGTCACACGGGTCGCGCCGAGCTTCATCCGCTTCGGGCATTTCGAGCACTTTTCCTACAGCGGTCAACACCAGGAACTCCGAACGCTGGCCGACTTCGTCATCCAGCACTTCTACCCCGACTGTCGCGAGCAGCACGGCAACCCTTACGCACGGTTGCTCGAAGCGGTGAGCGCCCGCACGGCGGCACTCATGGCGCAATGGCAGGCAGTGGGTTTTTGCCATGGCGTCATGAACACCGACAACATGAGCATCCTGGGCCTGACGATCGACTACGGTCCGTTCCAGTTCATGGATGCTTTCAACCCCGGCCACATCTGCAACCACACCGACCAGGGCGGCCGCTACGCCTACCACCGCCAGCCCCATGTGGCGCACTGGAATTTGTTTTGCCTCGGGCAGGCCCTGCTGCCGCTGATGGACGACACGCAGCAGGCGCTGGACGCGCTCGAACCCTACAAGACCCTGTTCCCTGCGGAACTGCAGCGCCGCATGGGTGCCAAGCTAGGCCTGAACACGGTGAACGATGGCGATACCGAGCTCACAGAGTCCCTGATGCGGCTGATGGCCGCCGACGCGGTGGACTTCACCATCTTCTGGCGCCGGCTCTCGCTCGCCGAGGCTGGCTTTGCCGACCCCACTGCCGATGCACACCGCGCCAGCGCGGCCCTGCAGCCGGTGCGCGACCTGTTCCTCCAGCGCGACGCGCTGGATGCATGGGCGCTGCACTGGCGCGGTCGACTGCAAAGCCAGCCTGGCTTCGACCCGGCCGCCACACAGGCCCGCATGCTGGCCACCAACCCGCAGGTGGTGCTGCGCAACCACCTGGGTGAAACCGCCATCCAGCAGGCCCGGCAAGGTGACTTCGCCTACCTTCACCGCTTGCAGACAGCGCTGCAAACCCCGTTCACCGCCCTGCCCGGTCACGACGACCTGGCCGAATTTCCGCCCGACTGGGCGGCCCACATCGAAATCAGTTGCTCATCCTGAAGGTGTTTCCATGACATTCCCGATCCAGAAATCCGACGCCGAGTGGCGTGCCCTGCTGGCCGAAAAAGGCGCCGAACCGGTGGCCTTCGAGGTCACCCGCCGTGCCCACACCGAGCGACCGTTCACCGGCAAGTACGAAACCATCTGGGCCGACGGCAGCTACCACTGCATTTGCTGCGGCAACCACCTGTTCGACGCCGGCACCAAATTCGACGCCGGCTGCGGCTGGCCGAGCTTCTGGAAGGCCATTCCGGGTGCCATCACCGAGATCACCGACCGCAGCCACGGCATGCTGCGCGTGGAAACGGTGTGCAGCCAGTGCGGCGCCCACCTGGGCCATGTGTTCGAGGACGGCCCGGCACCGACCGGGCAGCGCTACTGCATGAATTCGGCGTCCATCGATCTGAAGCCGAAGCAAGGCACCGGCGGATAGTGCGGGCTGCGGCGGCGGGCGCTGGCCGGGCTCAAGCTCCGCCCACCCGCACCGTGCCGCTCAGCTCAGTGCTACGTTGATGGCGTCCTGGGTGGAATGCAGGATGCCGCGCACCAGCGGAAACATGTCGCCGATGGCGTCCAGCAGGCTGCCCACGGTGAGGCTGCTCACCCCCAGCAAATGGGTCTGGGCAAAGCTGGCCGGACCGGGCCCGGGGGCATCGGTCAGGCACTGTTTGATGGCGGCGCTGAGGCCGTCCAACTCCAGAATCTTCAGCCGGGCGGGTGTCGACGTCGCCGTCATGCCCATGCGTGACCAGTAGGCCAGCGCCACCTTCTCCACGAAATCGCGCTCCATGGAAGCGGCCATCACCTCGCTCACCCAGGGCACCAGCGGGCTGAGGTGGGCCTTGCTGCTTTCGTCACACAGAATGCGGTCCACCAAACCGTTGGTCCGCTCCATGAACGTACCGAGAGATGTCTTGAAATTTTCGAACTGTGCTTCTTCGCTGCTCATCAATGGCTCCAGGGTGTTGTGGCTGCGAACCCTGCCGCAGCCTCCTGGGTATCGGCAGCCACACACCGAAGCTTGAGCGCGGCCTTCAGGCGCCCCGCACCAGGGCCATCACCTTGCCCGCATCGAGGCCGCGCGCGGTCTGCTCGATCTGCGGCAGGTACTGCGACTGCATGCGCTTGGCCGGGCCGAGCAGCTCCTGGAAGGTCTGCTGCAGCACGGCGGTGTTCATGACCCGACCACCGGCGTAGTAGCGCTTGGACAACTGGCCCAAGGCGTAGGTGGTGGCAAACGAAAAGGCCATGCCGGTGGCCGCACCGCCGATGCGCCCGATGGTGCGCCCGGCGGCCTTGCCCAGCAGACCGCCGAGCAACTTGCGCCCGAACTGCTCGATGTATTGCGAGGTGACGCCCACCCCGGCAGCCGCGATGAATTCCTTGATGTGCCCCTGGTCCAGGCTCACGCCATGGGCCTTGCCAACGGCATAAACCATCTTGACCTGCAGCGGGATGATGGCCATCGACGCCCACGATTGGGGCAACAGCTCCAGCGCGCCGTTCAGCAGCGCGTAGTTCAAGATGGTTTTGTCCAGCGCCTGGTCGCGCGCGGGGTCCGACGCACCAGCCGACGCGGGCACCAGCACCGCCGCAGCGCCAGCACCCGCACCCAGCGCAGCCGCCACCGGCAAAGCGGCAGCGGGTGATTCGGCAGCGGGTGACGCGGTCTGCACCGCAGCGGCCAGATCGTCGGCCTCCCGCTCGAAAGCGGCGGTGGATGCCGCTGCAATGCCCAGACGCTGTCGCAAATCCTGCAGAAAGGCGGTTTCAGCCGGGGTTTGTCCACCGTCTGCGTCACAGACACACACCGCCATCTCGTAGGCCAGCATGCGCTGATCGGCGTCCTTCAGCGGCGCCACCGCGTCCGCCAGGGTGAGCTTGCGCAACAGCACGTCCTGGTACAGCTTGGCCAGCCCGGCGCCTGCCGCTTCCTGGCCTAGGTTGTCGGCCATGCGCCGAATGGCTTCTCGCTCGGCATCCGCCTTGTGCCCGTCGGCAAAGGCGGCCAGTAGCGCAATGGCCAGAATCGCTTGCTGTTCCTGATCAGACATGGACGGTCAACTCCTGCAATGGTTGTGGTGGTGTGAACATGAGCCCCAGAGGGCAACTGTGGGTGGACCATCCGGGCGGAGGGGAGTTCCGCCAGCGGGGCAATTCCCGTCGGGACGGCGCAGCACCCGGGCTCGCGGATAATCCAACGCATGCGCTTCTTGATCGACTTCTTTCCGATTCTGCTTTTTGTCGGCGCCTACAAGCTTCACGACATCTATGTTGCCACGGCGGTGTTGATGGCCGCCACGCTGGTGCAGACCGGCATCATCTATGCCATCGACCGCAAACTGCAGACCCTGCAGAAGGTCACGCTGGTGCTGGTGATCGTGTTCGGCATGCTCACCCTGGCGCTGCAAGACGAGCGATTCATCAAATGGAAGCCCACCGTGCTCTACCTGAGCATGGCGATCGTGCTGGCGGCCGCGCTCTGGATCTGGAAAAAGAACTTCCTGCAGATCCTGCTGGGCAGCCAGCTCAGCCTGCCCGACCCGGTGTGGGCGCGGCTCACGCTGATCTGGATCGGCTACTTCGTGTTCATGGCGGGCATCAACGGCTACGTGGCCGCCTACTACTCCACCGAGGACTGGGTCAACTTCAAACTCTGGGGCTATGTGTTCCCGGTGATCTTCATCATCGGTCAGGGCCTGTACATCGCCCGCTACCTGAAAGAAACCGACGACGGCAACAAGGCGGAAAAACCATGACCGCTCCCGACGCCGTGATCTGCAGCGCGCCCGCGCTGGAATCCGCATTGCGCCAGGCCCTCACGCCCACCCTGCTGGAGGTGATCGATGAGAGCGCGGAGCACGCGGGCCATGCGGGTTCGAACGGGCTGGGCCACGGCACCCATTTCCGGGTGCGCATCGGCAGCCCGGCGTTCGCCGGTTTGTCCCGTGTGGCGCAGCACCGCCTTGTGTATGATGCGCTGCAAAAATTCACTGCCGCCGGGTTGCACGCGCTGGCCATCGAGATCAGGGCCTGAGGCCTCTCCAGACCGCCGCCCGTTGGCGGGTCAGACCCTCAGACCACACACCACCACCACCGACTTCCACCCCGAGGATCACCATGAAATTCACCCTGCAAGCCCTGGCCGCCGCGGCCCTGATCGCCAGCGCACCCTGGGCCGCGGCCCAGAACGTGGCCATCGTCAACGGCAAAGCCGTGCCCACCGCCCGCGTGGAAGCGCTGGCCAAGCAAATGGAGGCATCCGGCCGCCCGGTGGACGAGGCCACCCGTGCACAGCTCAAGGAAGAAGTGATCCTGCGCGAGATCTTCATGCAGGAGGCCCAGAAGCGCGGCATTGCCGCCACCGAGGAATACCGCACCCAGATGGAGCTGGCCCGCCAGACCATCATGATCCGTGCGCTGTTTGCCGACCACCAGAAAAAGAACCCGGTGACCGACGCCGAGATCAAGGCCGAGTACGACAAATTCGCCGCGGCCAACGCCGGCAAGGAATTCCGCGCCCGCCACATCCTGGTGGAGAAAGAAGACGAGGCCAAGGCCATCATCGCGTCCATCAAGGGTGGCGCGAAGTTCGAAGACATTGCCAAAAAGCAGTCCAAAGACCCGGGCTCCGGCGCCAACGGCGGTGATCTGGACTGGGCCAACGCGGCCAGCTACGTGACCGAGTTCTCCGAAGCCATGGTCAAGCTCGACAAGGGCCAGATGACCGACGCCCCGGTGAAGAGCCAGTTTGGCTGGCACATCATCCGCGTGGACGACGTGCGCCAGGCCCAGCTGCCGTCGCTCGACGAAGTCAAGCCGCAGATCGCCCAGCAGATGCAGCAGCAAAAGATGGCCGAGTTCCAGAAAAGCCTGCGGGACAAAGCCAAGGTTCAGTGAGCGCTCGGCGCCCTGCCACCTCAGACGACGCGGCTCCGGCCGCGTTTTTTTTCGCCTGCAGTCGCCCGGCATGCTGTTGATTTGATCAAAAGTTGCGAAATTTTGAAAGGTTTGGCACAATCAACATGCACTTTTGATCAAATGTTGACCCATTCATGACCCCACCCAGCAGCATCCAGGCCTTTCTCGGCGAGCACCGCATCCAGGAGGTCGAGTGCGTGATTCCGGACATGACCGGCATCGCGCGCGGCAAGATCCTGCCCAAGGACCTGTACCTCAACAGCGGCCACATGCGCAACACGGTGAACGGCCAGCAGCCCGACAACACCGCGTTTGTGGGCGACACCGACCCCGACATGGTCTGTGTGCCCGACCTGTCCACCGCCCGCGTGGTTCCTTGGGCGGCCGAACAGGTGGCGGTGATCATCCACGACTGCGAGGAGTTCGACGGCACGCCAGTGGCGCTGTCGCCGCGCAGCGTGCTGCGCCGGGTGCTCAAGCTCTACGAGGCCAAGGGTTGGGCGCCAGTGGTGGCGCCCGAGATGGAGTTCTACCTGGTCGCGCGCCAGCAAAACCCGCACGAGCCACTGCAGCCGCCGCTGGGTCGATCGGGCAAACCGGAGGCGGGCCGGCAGTCGTATTCCATCGACGCGGTGAACGACTTCGACCCCTTCTTCCTGGAGCTGTCGCGCTTCTGTGAAGTGCACCGCCTGGGTGTG
>JALOSH010000171.1 GCA_025458545.1 Hydrogenophaga sp. | reverse complement strand
GTGGTTGGGCAGAAAGTCGCCGTGCGGCGTGACCATGCTGGCCAGCTGACCACCGATCACATCGGTGATGCCGGGGATGGAACCCCGGTAGGGCACGTGCTTGAGATCGACACCCGAATCGATGCCAAGCAGCGCGCCCAGGAAGTGAGGCGTCGAGCCTGCAGCGGGTGAGCCGTAGTTGGCCATGGTCGGGTTGGCCTTGCACCAGGCCAGGTAGTCTTTCACGGTTTTCACCGAGGCCGGCACCATGGGGCCCACCGCCAGCCCGTGCGTGAGCATCGACGCCATTGCCACCGGCACCAGATCCTTGAACGGGTCGTAGCTCAGCTGCTTGTAGATGTGCGGGTAGATCGACATCATCGAATACGGCGTGAGCAGCAGCGTGGCGCCGTCGGGTGCGGCGTTCTTCACCGCTTCCACCGCGATGCGGCCGGCGGCTCCGGTCCTGTTCTCCACCACGGCGGCGTTCTTGGTGTAGGCGGTGCCGCCCAGCTTTTCACCGATGCGGCGGCTGGTCACGTCGGCGCTGCCGCCGGCCGGGAACCCGTTGATGATCCGCACCTGCTCCAACGCCTGGGCGTGCGCGCTTTGCAGACCAAGGCTGGCCAGCAGTGTGGACGCGGCGGATGCCTGAATGAATTGGCGACGTGCAATGCTCATGGTGTGTCTCCGGTGAGGGTGGAAGGAAAGAGCGGGAGGGGGAAAAGTGACTCTTCTGTGAGAGCTTCAGCTGCATTTGGCCCGGATGTCGGCCGGGATGGCAATGGCTTTGATGCGGTCCGGGTTGGCCTGATCGCGCACACAGAAGGCGCGGGTCTCGCTGCCTTCGCAGAGCACCGTGTCGCCGCGTTTGACGATGTGCTTTTGGATCAGAACCTTCGCGCGCCACTCGGCCACGCGGGTGTGGATCTGCAAGCGTTCGCCATAGGTGGCGGGCGCGAAAAACCGTGTCTGAATTTCCACCAGCGGGGTGCCGATGATCCCGGTCGTTTTTTCCAGTTCGCGCCAGGGCGGCACACCGCAGTGGCGAAAGAAGTTCAACGAGGAAGCGTCCATCCACTTCTGGAAGTTGGGGTAGAAAACGATGCCCGCGGGGTCGCAGTCACCGAACATCACCTCGACCTCGTAGACGACGACTTTGCTCATGGTGGGCGTTTCAGCGCGGTGCCATCCGGAGCGCACCGTCCAGGCGGATCACTTCGCCATTGAGGTGGCCGTTGGTGACGATGTGCGCGGCCAGTTGCGCGAATTCTTCGGGTTTGCCGAGCCGGGGAGGAAACGGGATCGATGCGGCCAGGGATTGCTGAACCGCTTCGGGCAACTGCTTCATCAGCGGCGTGGCAAACAGGCCCGGCGCCACGGTGCAGACGCGAATACCGTGCTGCGCCAGGTCGCGCGCCATGGGCAGGGTCATTCCGACCAGGCCGCCCTTGGAGGCGCTGTAGGCCTGCTGGCCGACCTGGCCGTCGAAGGCCGCCACCGAGGCGGTGAACATCATCACGCCGCGCTCGCCGTCTTCCAGCGGTGCGAGCTTCACACAGTCCGCCGCAAACAGACGGCTCATGTTGTAGCTGCCGATCAGGTTGACGTTGATCACCTTGGCAAAGTCTTCCAGCGGCGCGGCGTTGCCATCTTTGCCGACGATGCGCTTGGCCGTGCCGATGCCAGCGATGTTCATCAGAATGCGCGCCGGGCCATGGGCCGCAGCCGCTTTGGCAATGGCTGCGGTCACGCTGTCGGTGTTGGTGATGTCGCATGAGCAAGCCACACCGCCGATGTCGGCAGCCACTTTTTCGGCGAGAGCGATGTTGACGTCGAGCACGGCGACTTTGGCGCCCTGGCGGGCCAGTTCTCGTGCAACGGCTTCGCCCAGACCGGAGGCGCCGCCGGTGACCAGTGCTGCGTGTCCTTGGATGTTCATGGTTCTGTTCTCTTTCAGGCTTGGGGTTTGATGATGTGGGCTGCGGTGTCGCCGTGCAGAGCTTGCACCAGCGCGTCGCGGTGCTTGAGCACCATGCGCTGGTTGATCGAGCCCTTGTCGGTGACTTCGCCCAGATCAATCGACGGCGGCTCGGCCAGCAGAACAGCCCGCGCCACGCGCGTGGCGCTGCCGGTGGAGGCCTGTGCGAGCTGGTTGATGACCTGCTGGAAATGGTTCAACACGGCAGGGCTGCTCAACACCTCGGCCATGCTGGCGCTGGCGGGCAGTCCGCTCAGCTTGCGCACATGCTGGGTGGGGAAAATCATCGCGCCCACTTCCTTGAGGTTCAGGCCGGTGAGCACCACGTCTTGCACATAGGGTGCGCCCGCTGCGATCACCTTGGCGCGCATCGGACCGACGTTCACAAACGTGCCGGTGCTGAGCTTGAAGTCTTCAGCGATGCGGCCGTCAAAACGCAGACCTTTGTGGTGGTTGTCGGGGTCGATCCAGACCACCGCATCGCCACTGCAGAAGAAGCCTTCTTCATCAAAGGCTTCCTGGGTCGCCTCGGGGCTGCGCCAGTAGCCGGGGGTGATGTTGGGGCCTTTGTACCTGACCTCGATCTTGCCGTCGACGTCGACCAGCTTGATCTCCAGCCCGGGTGTGGGCACGCCCAGATCACCGGCCTTGACGTCGGCGCTGTTGACCGACAGGGCGAACGGACCGGATTCGGTCATGCCCAGACCGGTGCACATCACGATGCGTTCACCGATCTCGCGCTCCTGGCATTCGTGCAGGGCGTCCCAGATGGGCTGCGACAGGGCGGCGGCTGCGTAGAAGAACATGCGCACGCGGCTGAGCAGGTTCTTGCGCAACACCTCGTCGGACTTCATGACATCGGCGATGACCTCAAAGCCGGTGGGCACGTTGAAGTACACCGTGGGCGCGATCTCGCGCAGGTTGCGCAAGGTCTCTGCCATCAGGGCGGGCACCGGCTTGCCGTCGTCGATGTAGAGCGTGCCGCCGTTGTAGAGCACCATGCCGAAGTTGTGGTTGCCGCCGAAGGTGTGGTTCCAGGGCAGCCAGTCCACCAGCACCAGCGGGTCCTGCGTGAGCGGCGTCATCGACTGGCGCATCTGCTGCTGGTTGGCGCACCACATGCGGTGGGTGTTGACCACCGCCTTGGGCATCTTGGTCGAACCCGAGGTGAACAGGAACTTGACGATGGTGTCCGGGCCGACGTTGGCATGGGCTTCGTCCACCGCGGTGGTGGGTTCGGTGGCCAGCAGCTGTTCAAACGACAACAGCTCGCCCGCCGCACGGCTGTATCCACCCAGGTTGCTGGCGACCACGTTGCAATCGGCGGGCACCGCCGCGTCCAGCGCTTTGGCGAACCGCGCCGCGTCGCTGGCGAACACCAGACCCGGGGTGAGCGTGTTCATCACATGCTTGAGCTTGCCGTGGTCGGTGCTGACCAGCGAGTACGCAGGCGATGTGGAGCAATACGGCACGCCCACATACAAGCACGCCAGCGACAGCAGCGCGTGGTCCAGATCGTTCTCGCTCAGCATGACGACCGGTCGCTCGCTGTTCAGGCCCATGTCGATGAGCGCCTGACCCAGGTGGCGAGCGCCTTTGAGAGCCTGCGCAAAGCTCAGGTGCTGCCAATCGCCTGCAGTGCCATCGGCGTGGCGCACACGGCGGGCAAACAGGGTGCGCTCGGGCGCGGTTTGGGCCCAGTGGGCCAGGCGCTCGCCCATGGTGCGCGCGTAAGGCAACAGCTCGGGTTCGCCGCGCATGTAGCGCACCCCGCTGGCGCCTTCGCGCATCACCACGCGAGGCACCCCGAACGCCATGGGTCGGTACTTCGGCTGATGGGTCTGGCTGTTCATTTTTTGTCTCCGGATCGTTGGTGGGTCGGCCCGATGGGCCTGGCGTGCTTGCGCGCCCGCAGGTGTCTCAGCTCTTCTGCACCTTGTTGGCGCGGCCTTCCAGGAAGGCTTTGACGCGCTCTTTGGCCTCGGGTGCCGATTGCGCAATGGCGGCCATCAGCGACTCGGTCATCAGGCCGTGGTCGGCGCTCTGGTCGGCAATGCGCGGCAGCACGTGGGTCAGCGCGAAGTTGGTGGCCGGCGCATTCTTGGCGATTTTTTCGGCCAGTTCAATGGCCTTGTTCAGCGACTCGCCGGCCGGCACCAGGTACTGGGCAAAACCAGCGCGCTCACCGTCTTGCGCGTTGTAGACGCGGCCGGTCAGCATCATGTCGGCCATGCGGGCAACGCCCACCAACCGGGGCACGCGCACCGAGCCGCCGCCGCCCACGAAGATGCCGCGCGAGCCTTCGGGAAGCGCATAGAAAGTGGAGTCGTCGGCGACGCGGATGTGCGCGGCACTCGCCAGCTCCAGACCGCCACCGACCACCGCGCCGTGCAGCGCAGCAATGACCGGCACCGGGCCGAACTGCACCGCGTCCAGCGCCTTGTGCCACATGCGCGAATGCATCATGCCTTGCACCGCGTCGCGCTCGCTGAGTTCGCTCAGGTCGAGCCCGGCGCAGAAGTGATCGCCTTCACCGGCGATCACGGCTGCCTTGATGTCGGGACCGAAGCCTTCGAAAGCGTTGCGCAGGCTCAAGATGAGTCCGTCATTGATCGCGTTGCGCTTGGTGGGACGGGTCAGCCGGATGATCGCGACAGCGCCCCGGATTTCAAGGGAAAGGTCGGCGGTGAGTGCGGTGGTTGACATGGAGGTTCCTTGCTCAAACTGAAAAAGCTGGTTATAGTTTATAACCAATTGCAGAACCCCACAACATGCAAACCGGTGATTTTTGGAAGTCTAGGGTTTGTCCTAGTTCCGGGCTCCAGACCGACCGACAGTGGGCACATTTGACATTCCTCACAGGAGACAAGACAGATGCAAGCTTTCATTCCCTACGGTATCTATTGGTCCACACCCTTTGCCAAGTGGCAAGGTTCTCTGGCCAACATGAACGCCCTGCCGCTGGCGGCTGCGGTGGGCAAAGAGGCGCTCGCAGCGCGCGGGTTCGACACGGCTCAGGTCGATCTCGGCTTGCTGGGCATCACCAATCCGCAAAAGGGCAGCTTCTATGGATTGCCCTATGTGACTGGTCTGATGGGCATCGACCGGGTGGCAGGCCCCACCGTTCAGCAGGCCTGCGCCACCAGCGTGCGCGCCTTGCAAATGGCGGCGCAAGAGGTGGTGTGCGGCACGGCCCAATGTGCCTTGCTGGTGATGGCCGACCGCCAGTCCAACGGACCGGTGGTGTACTACCCCGACCCGACCGGCACAGGCGGGTATGGCATCACCGAGCAGTGGGTGCCGGACAACATGGGCCACGACCCGTACGCCAAGAATCCGATGCTGCAGACCGGTGAAAACGTGGCCGCGCGCTACGGCATCAGCACCG